>CAIXUF010001206.1 GCA_903922535.1 Candidatus Hydrogenedentota bacterium | reverse complement strand
TTTGGCGCACCTCCAAAGCCCCCGACAGCCTTCAACGGCCTGTCAGCCCGTCCAGCACTTGGGCCAACGCCGCTATCAAACCCGTCGCAGGTGCCCTCTGACCGGCACTGCCGCGAAAATGGGCTATTTCGCAAATGCCTCCAAGTGCACATCGTGCCGTGGACGCATCGTGCCGCAGGCGCTTCGGGAGCGGAAGGATGGGTTGGGCACCTCCATGCGCCGGGGAAACCGGAACGTCGCGGTGCGCTGGAGAACCGCCATGATTGGGGTGTGTCGTGTTTCCCGAATGCAGGACGGTCCCCCCCGACCTCCTTCCCTGCCATCGCTCGCCCGCCAACCGTCCGTCGCGCTGACCAAAAGAGACTGCCCCCATGCGACGGGCGATCTGACGGTACTGCCCGACGAATTGCGAGCCCCGCGCTGAAACTGCCCCCAAGAACCCCGTTCTCTTTCAAACTGTCCAAGGCGCGGACCGCCGCCGCGACAGGCGGCAATGCGTCCCCGAGGGCTGGCAAGCCCTTGAGTTTGGACTGCGCGTGTGGCAGACTGGGGCCCATTGGAGCGTGCGTGGTCCGACAGCGCTTTGCAGGGAAGCGGGTGCCTTCGTCCCGCGCACCATTGTTCTGCACGGCAAGGCTTGTCGGGAGGATGAACTTTTGGCTGCACCGCGAAAGAACGACAAAGAAACCCGTTCCGCGCTTTGGGCGGCGGCCCGCTGGATTGTTCCGGCGGTGGGATTGATTGTTGCCGCGTTTCTTGCCTACGTGGCCGCAGGTCCGCACGGAACCGGGATGGAGGGCAGGCCCAGCCCCTCCGGCCTGCCGGTAAAGGGTGTTATCCAGGCGGCTGGCTCGGACTTCCGGTCCCTGTTCATGAGGGTGTTTGAACTGCCCGAGTTCATGAAGCTGGCGGCGGAAAAATTCAACCATGAAGCCTTCTTGAAACGTTTTGACCAAATAAAGATAGACCCCGCCCAGCTCGTGATGAAAGGGGAAAGCGAGGTCCGGGTTTACTTCATCGGTGAGGGCGCCGCGGCCCATAACAGCCTGGGGCTCAATCTGGAAGGGGTGGGAACGGAGGAGGGCAGGCCCTTCGTGCTGTTCCCGAACGTCTACGCCTATTTGCGCGTCAAGGTGGGCGCCATGTTCGCGGATCTGCTGCGCTTCCTGTGGTTCGGGTATGGATTTCGCTCCGAAAACCGTCCCCTGAAACCGGGCGACTTTGTGGATTTGGGGAAACTTCCCGCCGGCACACACTTGGGCTTCTTCCTGATAAACAACGGTTACGGGGATGGTCAGGGCAAGCGCGGTCCGGTGTTCACCGCCATACCGGACAGGAATCCCGACCGGCGGCCCCATATGGTGGCCTTTGCCGTGGAGAACAGCCCCTATCTGCTCATCAGCTTCGAGGATCAGCTCAACGGCGGGGACGCGGACTACGGGGATGCCATCTTTGCGGTGGAAATGTCCAAGGAGAATATTGGGGCGCTGCTGGGCCGCTATGACCCCTGGGGCCATTTCATGCGGTTGTTCTGGCGGGTTTCACTTACGGTGCTCGTTTTTGGGGGGCCGTTTTTCGCCTTTGCGCTGTACCGCGCCGTGCGGCGCTACCGCATCCACCGGAGCTTTGCGGCCGCCCGCAGTCTTATGGACGGGGCCAAGCCGCTCGAGGCGCTTCAGGCGCTTGACAGGGTGCGGCCGCTGCTGGCCTGGCATGAGTTGGAACCCTGGCAGGAAATGGCGCTTGGGGCCGCCGAACAGGCGGGGGATCTGGCCCATATCCTGGCCGTGTTTGAGGACAATCCCAAACGGTTCGCCTCAACAGAGGGCCTCTCGTTGCGGGTCGCCCGGGCCCTTCTCGAGACGGGACAGACGGATGATTATGCCGGGCTTCGGGGTGAATGGCGGAAACGCGAACAGAACCCGGTGGAATGGGCTCTGCTGGACGTGAGGGCGCTGCTCCGGCAGGACAAGCCGCGGAATGCAATGGAGTCCTTCCAGGCCATGCAGGCCACCCCGCAGCAAAAGGCTTTGGCCCTGGCGGAAATAGCCGCAACATTCGTCCGAAGCCAGCCCGAAAGGGCGCGGGAGTTGGCTGGCCAGGCGTTTGCCGCGGCCCCGGACAACCCCGACGTGCTGTTCGCCGTCGGCGCGGTCATGCAGGGGCTTTCCCCTGCGAACGGGGCCGACAAATACTATGCAGACGCCCTGCGCCTCGCCCCCCGCGACCCGTTCATCCGCCTGAATGTTTCCGATGCGCTCTGCCGTCATGGCCGTCATGCGCAGTCAATGAAACTGCTTGCCGGGGGGCTGGAGCCCCCGTCGCTTGACCTCCTGTGGACAAGGTTCTTCTTCTGGTCCAGCGTCGCGTCCCCCGCGCATGCCGACACCGCGAAGGTGCCCGTTCCGCCCGGCTCACAAAGCATGCTGGCCCTGTTCCTGCGGGACCTGCCCTCTGACCGGTTCTGGGATGCCGCGCGCTTTGCCAAAGTGGCGGCGCGGCACCCACACCTGGCCTCGCGGCCCGAGGCATGGTGGCTCAATCTGCTGGAACTGCTCCGGGTGGGCAACCTCACCGGCGCCCGGACCGTGCTGAGCCTGGAGCGCAGTACGGAACAGTCCTGGCAGCCGGACCTGGAAACCAATCTGCTGCGCATTGTCATGTTCCGACAGACCGGCTCACTGGGGTTCGGTACCGCCGGAACGCAGCAGCAAGGCGCGGTGCCCGGAAAGGCCCATCCGTTTTTTGCCGGGCTCGACGATGCGGTCAATCAGGGCGGGGCGGCGTTCTCCGAACCTATGGCGATGTTTCTAAAAGGCGACTTCGCCTTTGCTGCCGCATGTCTCGCCGTCGGTTGGAATGAAGCGGCGTTTAAGCTGTATCCCCAGGCTGAAGCACCGCAGGAAGCCCCCAACTGGGCCAGGGCGGCATTCAGCGAGGCAAGACGACGCAACGGCTGATTGCGATTGCGGAGGGTGTCGTGTGAATACGTTTTCCCGTTTGTTCGTGGTCGGCGCTATGGCGTGTGCGGCCATCGCGGCGGCTCAGGAGGCCCCGCGCGTGCGTGTCCATGAGACCGTGCTGTTCGACGGGCTCAAAGGCTGGACTCACGACGGCGTGACGTACCGGCTGGCGTGCGGGGCGAATATTGCGCAGATGCCGAACGGCGATTTGCTGTGCTGGTGGCTGTCGGGCAGCGACAACGAACCCGCGACAGACAACAATGTGCTGGCGTCGCGCTCGACCGACTCGGGCAAGACCTGGGGCGAACCGTACATCCTGCTGGCAGCGGACAAGGAGGCCGGGGCGCTAACGCTGATGCACGTCACACCGTCGGGCAAGGTCATCGCTTTCGGCGCGGGTTGGCCGTCGGAGCTGCAATACACGGTGTGGCATTACTTCCGCATGGAATCGACAGACAATGGGTTTAGCTGGAGTGCGCGGGAACCGGTCCATTTTCGCCCGGGCGACGACATGATGGTCGAGCATCCCATCCGGCTGGCCAACGGCGAGTACCTGTGCCCGACCTCTTTCTTTGAGAAACGGCCCAGGCCGCTGCTGGCGGGTATCGCCGAACTGGCCCGGGCGAAGTCGGAGGCGGAAGCGCTGGCGCTGTCGCCCCACCCGGACCCGGCGTTCAAGCCGGACAAGTTTGCCACCCACCTGCACGGTTGCTCGGCCTTGATCACCACGGACCCGGAGCTTCGCGACCTCACCGAATATCAGGGTGTCCGGAACCGTCCCCTCGGACTGCTGGAGAGCACGGTGGTGCAGTTGAAGGACGGACGCATTGCCATGCTGATGCGCGCCGAATACGGCGGCTTCCTCTGGCGCGCGGACAGCAGGGACAACGGCCGCTCCTGGACCGAAGCATGGCAGACGGACATCCCCAACCCGACCTCGCTGGCTGCGCTCATCCGCCTGCCCGACGGGCGCATCGCGCTCATTCACAACGCCAAGGGCGGTGTGGTGGGCGAGCGGGCCGTGCGCGATCCGCTGTCCATCTGGCTGAGTGATGACGAGATGGAAAGCTGGAGCGTCAAAGAGAACGTGATTACCGGCGGCATGCTGGCCTATCCCTGTCCGTTGATTGTCGACGGCCGGCTCGTCTTCTCCTATGACCACAACCGACGCCAGTCCCGGTTCGTGGAAGTGGAGCTGCCGCCCGTCAGCGCGGAGAAGAGGTGATTCCATCCCGCCTCGTGGGTCAGCGCTGAAAGTGCGGACAAGAGGCAATATGGGCATGTCGGCGGCCGACGGACAGAAATCCTGCCGCGAAACGGAATAGGACTGAAAACGCGCATGTTCTCCCAGAGGAAATTGGAAGGGGGGAAATGTATATGAAGCCATTTTGAAAATCGAGGCATTGCCGCGGGTAAGTATGATGTTAAGGGCAAAGCGCGTTTACGAAGCTCTGGACGCCTCCGATGGGTTCCGGGTCCTGGTGGACAGGCTCTGGCCAAGGGGGCTGTCCAAGAGCGCAGTGCATGTGGACCTGTGGATGAGGGAGATTGCGCCGAGTCCCGCGCTGCGGACATGGTTTGCGCATGACCGCGCGAAATGGGAGGAGTTCGCAAAGCGCTACCACGAGGAGCTTGCCTCCAGGCAAAACTTGGTGGCGGAACTCCTGGAGCGGGCGAAGAAGGGGGATGTCACCCTCCTTTTTGCCGCCAAGGATGAAATGCACAACAACGCCGTCGTCCTGCTGGACTATCTGAAAGAACAGCGGCATCGTTGACCCTGGAGACCAGACACGCGGGAGCACATGCGAAATGGACACGACTGATCCGCCGCGGGAAGAGCTTTCGCCCTGGTGGAAGAACACCGTCATTGTGGTGATGATTCTTGGGTTCTCCGTTCTCATCGGGCTGGCCGTCCAATCGTACAGGGATGCCCCGCCCATTCCTGAAAAAGTGGTGGACCCCGCCGGGGCCACGGTGCTGACGGCGGATGACATCCGTTCGGGCCAGGAAGTGTTCCTGAAGTACGGGCTGATGGAAAACGGCACGGTCTGGGGGCACGGGGCGTATCTGGGTCCGGACTTTTCGGCCAAGTATCTGCATCAGCAGACACTCGATTCGTATGACCTGTTGGCCGGGCAGAAATACGGCGCCGCATGGTCGGCCCTGACACCTGAACAACAGGATCCCATTCGGGATGAAGTGGC
This sequence comes from Candidatus Hydrogenedentota bacterium, assembly GCA_903922535.1. Next base: position 8,941 of record CAIXUF010001206.1, on the reverse strand, counting down.
CAGGGACAGTCGTGTCAACCGGTATGACGCCGCAGGCGGAATCCTGACGCTTACGGCCGCACAGACGGACAGCTTCGAGAAGCAGCGCGGACAACTGGGTGAGTCCTTCTCCACGCCCGCAAAGAGTTTCGGTCTGCCCGCCAAGTACATCCGGGACCCGCAGGAACTCCGACAACTCGCCGCCTTCTTTTTTTGGACGGCCTGGGCTTCCGTCACCAACCGGCCGGGCAGGGACTTCTCCTACACAAACAACTTTCCCTACGACCCGGCCGTCAACAACCTGCCCACGCAGGGTGCGATTTTGTGGAGTGCCCTGAGCCTGATCGCCCTCCTCGGCGGCACGGGACTGGCCCTGTTCGGTTTTGGGCGCTTTGACTTTCTCGGCTGGCAGAAGAAGGGGCACATGCACCCGCAGTTGCTTTCCGGCACGCCGACGGCCGGGCAGCAGGCGGTGCTCAAATACTTTGTCGTGGCCGCGCTGCTGTTTATCGGGCAATCTGTTGTTGGTGGGGCACTGGCCCACTACCGGGCCGAACCGGGCAGCTTTTATGGTTTGGACATTTCAACACTACTGCCAAGCAACATTCTGCGAACCTGGCACCTGCAACTGGCCATCTTCTGGGTGGCCACGTGTTTCGTGGCAGGCGGGCTCTGGCTTGCGTCGGCGGTGAACCGCAAGGAGCCAAGGGGGCAGGTCTTTGGCATTCACTTCCTTTTCACGGCGCTGGTGACGGTAGTCGTGGGAAGTCTGCTGGGGGAATGGCTGGGAATCAACCGCCTGCTGGGCAGCCTGTGGTTCTGGCTGGGACATCAGGGCTGGGAGTTTCTCGACCTGGGGCGGGCCTGGCAGATACTGTTGGCCGTTGGGCTGCTGATTTGGCTCGTGCTCATCGCCCGCGCCGTGCTGCCCGCAAGAAAAGACCCCGAGAAGGGGCAGATCTCCTCCCTGTTCCTCTACGCCGCCGTCGGCATTCCCCTGTTCTACGTGCCGGCCCTGTTCTTCGGGAGCCGCACCAATTTCACCATCGTGGACATGTGGCGCTTCTGGATCATCCATCTTTGGGTGGAGGGCTTCTTTGAACTGTTTGTCACCACGATGGTGGCCCTGATGTTCTTCCTGCTGGGCATGGTGTCCCGCACCACGGCCCTGCGGGTCGTCTATCTGGACGCCATCCTCTACCTGGGTGCGGGCATCATCGGCACCGGCCACCATTGGTACTGGACCGGCCAGAGCCATGTCGCCATGGCGTTTTCCGCGGTCTTCTCCGCGATGGAGGTCGTGCCGCTGACCCTGCTGACCCTGGACGCCTGGGATTTCATTTCGCTGTCCCGGCGCGACTGCGCGGAATGCGGCAGGCGGGTGGCGATACCCCACCAGTGGACCTTCTACTTTCTCATGGCGGTGGGCTTCTGGAATTTCCTCGGGGCGGGCGTGTTCGGTTTCCTCATCAACCTGCCCGTGGTCAGCTATTTTGAAGTGGGGACCCTGCTGACGCCGAACCATGGACATGCGGCCATGATGGGGGTGTTCGGCATGCTGGGCGTGTCCTTGATGGTGTTTGCCTTCCGGGAAGCGTCCAGCGGGGACGCATGGCGGCGCATTGGAAAACTCGTGGGCCTTTCCTTCTTTGGCCTGAACGCCGGGTTGCTACTGATGGTGGTGACGAATCTGTTTCCGGGTGGCGTGTACCAACTGCATGACGTGCTTGTCAACGGATACTGGCACGCGCGCGGTCCTGAGTTTTTGACCAGAGGCCTGATGCACACGATTGAATGGCTGCGGCTTCCGGCCGATGCCCTCTTCATCGGGCTCGGCTGCGCACCCTTGGTTCTGGCCGGTCTCTGGGTTTACGCAAACAAATGGGCCCGGGTTCAACAAGATTGAGGCGGGGGACTTGGTGGAACCGAAGCTCCGATGCTTCCAGACCGCGAGGGCCGGGTACAGGAGTTTCAGCCTGGAAGAGCATTGGCGCGAAGAGTGGTGCAGAAGGGACCGCCCGGGGGGCTTTTTTTATTGAGTGCGGCGGTCACACCGCCGCTTTTCTTCGCCGTGGCCATGCCACGACGGCCATGCGGAAGCATGGCTTCCACACGAAAGCGGCGGTATGACCGCCGCACTCGATAAAAGAGGAACGGCGAGAGAAAAGCGGTGTCGTTGCCTGCCGCCGGTCAATGCCGGGAAATGAACCGTCCGGTTCGCCGCGTCACAAGGAGTAGACAAACGGCGACACCCGCCCCGCATTGCCGGCGAAGAGGACCAACCCCAGAAAAACGATGACACCAATGGCCACCAGCGCAAGATTGATCCAGCCGAGAATCGTGCCGGCCATCGCAAAGCCCCGGGCTTCCTGGGACATGTCGCCGCGGCGGATCTTGCCGAGCGACATATGGCCCAGAATCACCGCCGGAATCGAACAGAGCGGTCCGCACACCACGAAAGAGACTATCCCCAGCACCATGCTGGCGATGGCCAGGCCGTTGCCCTCCTGCGGCGGTGCCGGCGGCCTCGGTTGGATCGGGGGTGGCGAAGACGGAACCGGCGGAACGACCGGCGCACTTTGGAAGTCTGTGTCATTCATGACGATATTCTCCTCCTGTTGACCACTATTATAATACCCCTTTTCATGGAATATGCCAATACCTTTTTGCCCCGTCCGCGCACCAACCAACTCCGCCTCGCCCCGGCCAGAGCAAGCGCCGCCGCCAGAACCGCAAGGGCGGGCGTTCCGGCCGCAGGCAGAAGGCCGTCGCCGGTGATCTGCGGAGACATCGCGGCGGTGACATAGGTCTGCATGCCGCCTCCCGCCGCACGGACGCTCGTGTATTCTCCCGCGTTGTCATGCCCATCCCTGTCGGCGTCGCCCGCGTCGGACAGGATCTCCCCGACAGGCGTCTGGTAGCGGCCCGCCAGACCGAAGTTCAAGGCGAGACGGCCCTGCACATCCGCGCTAACCGAGAGCAGCGCGGCAAGCACATGGATGAAGGGGGCGGTCTGGGTTCGAACCCCGCCCTTCTCCAGACACAGCAGGGACAGGTTGCCGTAGTAGGTGTCCTCCACCGCGCCGTGGTTTGTCGCGCCCTGCCGGCAGAGCATTTCTGAAACCAGTGCGAGTGTCCACCGTTCGGGAATGATGCTGCCGGGCAGGATGGGCGCGTTGGGGTCCTGGGAGCCCCATTGGTCGGCGAAGGCCGCCCATTCGCCCGCGAACAGGGCGCTGTGGCAGGCACAATCCGTGCATGGGGTTGTCTCCACCGTGCCGCCCATGCGCCGCGCCAACTGATCGTCGTAGAGCGAGTGCGGGAAGAGGAAGCGTCCCCGGTCGCGCGCCTCCACCCAGTCTTCCGGCGCGGTGCCCGCGGCCGCGGAATCCGTAAGGCTGGTGTACAGCGTCGGCCCCTCGGTGCCGATGACATAGCCCAGTCCGGACTGCATGGACCGAATCATGCCGGTGCCGTGCGCGTTCCAGAAGGCGCACTGTGCCGCCGTAATCCCGGCACCCGAGCTTTCGGTTCCGCGGTTGATGGCGGACCAGCCGTCGTCAAGCGTGCATGAATCCACCAGGCAGGCCATCGCCAGTTCATGGTGGTATTCCGAAGTGGCGCTGACACTCAGGGGGGAATCGGCGGAGAGGACATTCCTCCCGCCCGCACTGTGGCAGCGCAGAAACACGCAGCCCGCCGTGCCGAAGTCCCAGTTCTGGATGAAATTATGGCGGCCGTCAACACCGTCGCAGTCGCGGAACAGGATCTCGTTGCTCGTGCCCACCTCATACAGGTAGCCGCATCCGCCGCTGCCCCGGTTCTGCGCTTTTTCCAGCCGGCAGTCCGCCACGGTAACCCGCTTGGCGTTCAGCACGTGCAGGCCGCTGTTCTGCAGGTGCAGGTCCCGCGTGTCGGCGGCAAGGGGGGAGGCGAAAGATTCCAGCCGCAGCGCCCAGCAGTCTTTGGCGCTTTCGAACAGCAGGAGATGCTCCCGTTCCAGATTCCATGCGTCCAGATAGGCCACCGCATTGGACAGGCCCAAGTCGCAGATGCCGCATTCGGAAAGGTAGCCCGTTTCCGGGCGGATGCTGGCGCTGTCGCGCAGCTTGGCGGGGTAGCGCAGCGGCACATCCAGCGTGACCCGGTGCGGCGTGACGCTGCTGTCCACGGCCGTCACCGTGCGGCGGAAGATCGGGCACCACTGGTTCACGGACACCTGCCAGGTGCCGGTCATGTTGTGTTCGGCCACAAATTCGGGCGTGATCACCCAGCCCACGGCGATATCGTCGCCCACGGCCAGCCCGCTGGAATCGCCCACCGTCACAAACGACGCGCCGTTCTGCCCGTCGTCCGCCAAGGGGATGTCCGTCCCCTGCGCGACGTTTCCGTGAAAGGTGAGATGGGCCCGGTCGGCCATGCCGGCGCATTTTGTGAAATAGATGCGGCTCTGTTCGGCCCCGGCACCCTGGAGCACCATGTTGGAAGAGGTCACGGCCAACGTGCCGTCACAGCGGTACAGTCCAGAGGGAAGACGGACCACGCCGCCCCCCGCCGTCTGGGCCGCGTCAATGGCCGACTGGATGGCCGTCGTTGCGTCCGACGCGCCGGTGGTGTCGGCCCCGTAGGTGGTTACATCGAATGTCGCTCCGGTTGGCGGATCAGGCAACGCAACTTCGCCGTTCTTGTAGCCGGCGTAGGAGAAATCGTGCAGGAACGCCCCGCCCGCGCCCGAGAATCCCGGATGCCAGTCTTCCGGGTACAGTGCGCTGCGGAAAGGTTCCGCCGTCGCCGCCGTCCCGAGGCAGACCAGCACACCCAGGAACCACGCTGCCCATTTTCGCGCTACCGCTCCCATGCTCACCCTTCGCGGCGACTGTTTGCACGTTGCCGCAAGTTGCGTTCCTGCGAAAGACCGTCATCAGGACATCCCGATTGTCCGCAGCATAACGCCGACACGGATTATACCGATACTTCGCCGCGCAGCGACTTTTTTCGGCGCCGCCTTCCGCTTGCATTTTGCCCGACGGGTGCGTCAATGTCTGCCGTCAGTGTACATGTCCCGGATTTGAGCATAGGAGTGCTTTATGATGATTACGCGGCGGCGTTTTCTGGGTTCCCTGGGCGCGGCGCTCTTTCTGACCGGCTGCTGCCTTTGCGTTCCCTCGTTCTGCGCGGAACCGCGCATCCTGCTGGTGGGCGACAGTTGGGCGCAGGGCATCTGGGTAACCCATGTGATGGAGACGGCGTTCAAGGAGGCGGGCATGGGGGAGGTCGGCATTGCGGGCGAGGTCACCGCGCTGGGCGGCACCCGCGCCGACCAGTGGGTGAAGGAGGAATACCGCATCAAGATTGTCTCTGAATTGGCCAAGCATCCCTCCATCGACACGGTCCACCTGATCATCGGCGGCAACGACGTGCTCAACCGGATCAAGGAAACCAACGTCTTTACGGCATGGGACGAAATGCGCCGGCAGAGCGAATGGCGCGGCATTGCCGGCAACGTCCGCAAGATTGTCGAACACTGCCTGTCCTTCCCGCAGGTGAAACACGTGGTCATCGGCGGCTACGACTACCTCAACGCCAAAACGGCCAGGGAGGCGCTGGGCGCGCTTGGGCAGACATTCGGTTTTGGCGGCATGACCCAGTCCCAGGTAAACCAGTGCTTCATCGCGGTGGAGGGGCTCAAACGCGATTTGGCGAAAGAAACAAAGGGCTGCGCCTATGTCCACAACTTCGGGCTGGCCCAGCACCATTTCGACACGCCCAAGGGCGCGCCCGCGCCGGGCGACCCGCCCGACTACAACCCCTTCCCCGGCGGCAATCCGGACTATCCCATGCCGGACCAGGCCTTCACGCCCGTGACGCTCGGCAGCCAGACCTTCGCGGGAGACGGTGTTCATCCCAACGAGGACACGCACAAGCGCATGATTCTGCACGCGATAGACCAATGCTACCGGGGATGGTTCGCGGAGAAACAGGAGTGACGTTGATCGCGTCCGATTCATGTGATGGACGCCATGGACGATATGGACTGTATGGACTCAACCTTTCGGTTCACTCAGATGTTCGTCCATCTCGTCCATACAGACCATCTCGTCCATACAGTCCATAATCGCTCGAATGACACCCTCAAGCCCCGGCGGCAACAGGCTGGTCAGGCCTTGACCCGGAAGATCTTCTCGGCGAAGGCCACCTTTTCCGGCATGCTGGAATCTTCCATCTCCGCGGCGACCCGTGCAAGAACGTCCGGGATCGGTATTTGCTGCGGGCATTTGTCCAGGCATTCGCCGCATTGGACACACTGGGAGGCATAGCCCGGCCGTCCGTCCACCAATTGCCCGCTCATCCGAAACGCGTACCTGAACTTCACCTCCTCCACCGGGCCGAACAGATGCATCTTGTTGTACTCTTCGAAACAGATGGGAATCATCACCTCGTTGGGGCAGGGCATGCAATAGCCGCAGCCGGTGCAGCCGACCTTCATCAACCCCGCGTAGGTCCGACTGGCCCGGGCCACCAAGTCCAGTTCCTTCTCGGTCAGGACATTCGCTTGGGCCGTGCCGGCGATGGAGAGGTTCTCCTGGATCTGGGCTTCGTCATTCATGCCGGAAAGGATGACCGTGACCTCCGGGCGGTTCCAGATCCAGCGCAGCGCCCATTCCGCGGGCGTGCGCCGCACCTCGGCCTCGTCCCAGACCGTCCGGATCGCGGGCGGGGGCGTGCCCACGGCCAGATTGCCGCCGCGCAGAGGTTCCATGACAATCACCCCCAGCCCTTTTTCGGCGGCGTATTCCAGCCCCTTGGTGCCCGCCTGATAGTCCTCGTCCAGGTAGTTGTACTGAATCTGGCAGAAAGTCCACGGATAGGCATCGACGATGCGGATGAAGTCTTCGCCCAATCCATGGAATGAGAAACCGGCGTTCACAATCCGCCCGTCCTTCATTGCCTGCTCAAGAAAGTCGATGACACCGAGGGGTTCCAGAGTGTCCCACAGGGTGCCGTTGAGCGCGTGGAGGAGATAGTAGTCAATATGATCGGTGTCGAGCTTCTTCAGTTGGGCCGCCAGGTAACGGTCCATGTCCTCACGGCTCGTGATCATCCATGAGGGGAGCTTGGTGGCCACTTTGACCCTGTCCCGATAGCAGCCCTGCAGCGCTTTCCCCAGAACGGTCTCGCTTTCGCCGGCATGATAGGGCCACGCCGTGTCCAGGTAGTTGACGCCGTTGTCGATGGCGTGGCGGATTTGGCTGACCGCCCTTGCCTCATCGACTTTGCCTTCAGCGACGGGCAGGCGCATGCATCCAAATCCCAGAATGGACAGTTCATCACCGTTCTTGGGCATCTTTCTGTACAACATGGTCTTGTTCCTCAGTTTGTGAAGACAGGATCTTGCCACGTTCACGCACGCGCCGTCACCTTTTTCCGGCCGGTTCTTTCCCATGGTTATCCCACTCACGCCGGAGGCGGGCGCACACGGGGTCAATGCGCGCGACCATTATCCCCTCGCTCACGGTCAGGAATGGCGCGTCGGAAAAGGGGAACGGTGAGCCCGCCAGCAGTATGCTGGCGACGGTGTGTTGTCCGATGCTTTCCAGCGCCCTGTTTCGCTTGTTGCGCAGGCGGGAAAACGATGCTTTGTCGGTGCCAGGTTCAAGATCGGGCGGGATGATTGTCTTTTCTTTGTCTTCCATGTGCTTGGTCCTTGTTGTTTTGTGGTTTTGTGGCGAGAAAGAAGCCTCTTCAAGAATTAATATATATAGTCGATCCACGGTGTGGATTCAGGGGAGGGGTGGTGTGAGCGGTTTGGCCTTGCCACGCAACTGCTTATCCTGCGGCGTCTTGGTTGGTTGAGACCTGATGCGCAAGAGGCGCGGCGTCCATATGATTGCGCTCGAACGGGGTTGCCAAGGGTTGCGCAACTTCCTCCGCTCCGCATGTCAGGGTGCATGTTCCGCGCGCGGCCACCTCGTGATTCCAGCGCATCGCGGCCGGTGATTCCAATCCGGCGCGGCCACCCATTCCAAACATGGGCGGCCACCGGTTCCGACCGCGGCCGCCCTTCTTGAACGGCAGCGCGGCTTCCGCTTTATCGCATACAGACCATCGGTGGGTATGGTGTGTCCTTTCCTGGCCAGAGGGGCTGGGAACCACACGGGCACAAGGTGTCCAAGGAGATGGTCTATGCGACGAATCATAGAGGTATTGCGCTTAAGTTTGGAATGCGGTTTGAGCGACCGAATGGTTGCGGGCAGTTGCTCGCTGGCCTGCAGCGCGGTGGCGAAGTATCTGCAACGCGCACGGTCGGCCGGGCTTTCATGGCCTTTGTCATTCGCCAACTCAGAATGCGCGGCATATTCATCTCAAAACTCACCAAGTGTTATCATGTCTTCTAGCGTTGTAGTATTAGCCACTGTCCAAGAAATGGGGGAACTTCACTTCCCGCAATTTGACAAAATGGCCGCATGGTGCTAGACTCCAAAGCAAGAGTTTGCCTGCAATGCAGGCGGAGGATTTCGGGGGGAATGTTGCAGTCTTTATTCAATGATTTTCATTAGAGGACACCAAGAGGTGTGACTTCACACGTGTTTGTACTGTCCGTCTGTGCGAGGCGCATGCATGACAGGATTCTGTCTTCGTTATCCCGCGGTCACCGTCTCGCATTGATGTTTGCCGCCGCCGGGTTGGTGGCCGCTTCGGCTTGTGCAGACGCAACTCCCCGCATGGCGGAACAGGCTCCCTCCAAGCCTTCCGGAACGGGGCAACCCGTTGCGCCGCCGGTCAGGGCAAATGTCGTTTGGATACTTATCGACGCTCTCCGGGCCCAGAACCTTTCCTCTTATGGTTATGACCGGCAGACGTCTCCGAACATGGACCGCGTTGCCAGCGAGGGCGTTCTTTTTGAGCACCATTATTCCCAAGCCTTTTGGACTTTTCCCTCATTGCCCTCGTACATGAGCGG
>CAIXUF010001205.1 GCA_903922535.1 Candidatus Hydrogenedentota bacterium | reverse complement strand
GACCATCTTACACAAGGGTCGATTTAATTATCGTACATCGTATTCAATTTTCAAAGAGCACCCGTCCCAGACTTCCAGGACGCCAGACCGCAAACCAAGGCTACAGCCGGACGGGCATCTTAGCACTTGCAAACGGTCCATGTCAACCTTTTTCTGCAACTTCTTTTCGGCTGCTTTCGCCACCGTCAGACGCTGCTGGCTGACTCTCGAACTCCGAGGGTTAACCTCGAATTTCGATTGTACTGATTAAACTGTGCTGTTGTCAACTTTTTTCCCGACCCCGACGCAACGTAGCCGCAACGGGGGCGGGGGAGTTAACTTCGCTGCCCTCTCGGGCACGGGCTAAGAGTTTACCACAGCTTAACCCGCATGTCAACAACTTTCTTTGCGTCTCGCAGGGACCGTTTCCAGCCGCCGCGATGCGCGCAAATAGGCGGTCAACAGAGCGAAGTGAAGTATTGCAAATTCACAGGGGTCATGTCAAGCTTGTTGTCACGCGCCGTATTCGGCATCCCGTCACCCCCCATTCGCCCCCGTCGGCAACCCCGGATATGGAAGCCGTCCGGGGGGAGACCGGCCCCGAAAGGGCCGGTCCGGGCCAGTGCCGCATTTGCCGCGCTACATGAGCTGATTCCAGAGCGTGAGCCCCCTGCGCATGTCGGGCACCGGGCCCTCCGGGCTGTTCTCATACTCCATGATGATCGGCCCGGAAAAGTCCACCGCGCGCAGGGTCTCCGCCACGCCGGGCAGGTCGGCGTCACCCTCGCCAAGAATGGTTTCCGCGCCGCCGATCTTCCAGTCCTTCAGATGCACACTGAGCACGCGCGCGTCGAGCGCCCCGATGACCTCGGACGGCCGCTCGCCCGAGCGCAGGCAGTGGCCCGTGTCCACGCACGCGCCAATGAAAGGATGGCGCCCCTCCACCGCGCGCAGCGTGTCGGCAGCCTTGTCATAGCGCGCGCCCGGCCCGTGGTTGTGAATCGCGATTCGTATCCCAAACTCGTCCACCAGTTCCTCCAGGCTGTCAAACGCCTCCGGCTCGGGATCCGCGGTCAGGCATTCCACGCCCAGCGCGCGGCCCAGTTCGAATTTGCGCCGGTTCGCGGCGCGGTCCGCCGTGAACCCCTCCACGCCAAAGCAGGGCACCAGCACGCCGCGCGCGCGCAGCGTCGCAAGCACCTTTTCAAATCCGGGGTCCGCCGGGTCCGCCGGAAAATGCACGGAACAGAACTCCATGATGCGCAGTCCCAGCGCCTCCAACTGGTCGAGCGACCCCTCAAAACTGAACCTGCGAAAACTGTAGCTTTGCGCGCCGATGCGCCCAAGATTCGCCATGCCGGTAATCTCCTTCGGTTGCGCCGCCCGCCGGACGGCTTCCTGCCGTGAAAGTATGATCTTTCGCCGCGCGCCGCGCAACCCGGCCGTGCGGTATACTGGCCCGGCGGGCGGCATGGTTTCCGCTTTGCAGGGTGCCCGCAGCAAAGCGGGGCGCACCGGGCGCTGGCATCATGTTTTCCCCGCCAAAAGGAGAATCGAGCCATGTCCCTGCCGCGTCTTATCATTGCCGCAACACTCTTCGCTTCGTTCATCGCGGCACCTCCCCCTGCCGCCGCCGCCGCGAAACCCAAGGTGCCCGTCTTTGACATCCCCCGTCTCGACAACATCAAGATTGACGGGGACGACGGAGACTGGGGGGAACGCGGATTCCACGTTGACATTCTGACCGACAAAGACGGCCAGGTCCGCACGCCGGAGGATTTTGATCCGATTGCGCGGCTCGCCTGGGACGCGCGGGGCCTGCTCGTGCTGGTGGAGGTGCGCGACGATTCACTCCAGACCAGCCCCGCGGACAAGCCGCTGTGGAACGGCGACTCCGTGGAAGTCTGCCTTGCGCCCGAGCGCGGCGCGAAGCGGCTTTTTGAGGTGGTTGCCGCCCCCGAAACCGACGCGGACGGCGTGATGCGCGTCTTCACGTGCGGCTACAACAACGCGCCCGCCCCAGGGGGCATTGCCGCGGAAACCGGGTGGGAGGAAACGGGCAAAGGATACCGCATTGAGATGCGGCTGCCCTGGGCGGCCATCGGCGGAATGCCGAAGCCCGGCACCCTGCCCGCCGTGCAGGTGGCGGTCAACGACGTGGACGCCGACGGCGCGCGTTTTGAGGCGCTTTGGTATCCCGACCCGGCCACCCACGAGAACACCGGGGCCGCCTATCCGGTGCGGCTGGCGCGCAGGCCCTCGCCGCCCGTCACCGCGCGCGTCTTCGGCGCCTATGACGAGTTCGCGCAGACCGTGGCGCGCGTGGTTGCCGTGGACACAATGGCGGGCTCCGCCGTCGTTGCGGAGTTGGAGGGCCAGCGCGCCGAGGCAACGCTGGCCGAACAGGCCGGCCGATCCGTGGCAACCCTCACGCTGCCCATGCCCGCGAACGACGGCGACCGGGTCCCGGTGTTGCGCTGCCGTGTTGCCGGCGCCTCCCGTGTGGAGGCGCAACTGCCGCCCGCCGCCGAAGCCCGCGCCCGCATGATTCTCGCGGCCGACATCGGCCCGAAATCCTACGTGATAAAGAACGGCCAGTTTCCCCGGTGCGACTTCGCCAATCCGCTGCTCGGTGAACGGCTCCTGGGACCGTACCGCGTCGAGACCACCTATTACGCCGGCGACTATCACCCGGCAAGCGAGCCCCTGCAACGGGGACGCTATGGCGCCGCCATACGGATTGTGCCCGCATCGGGCGCGGCCCCCGTGCTCCGGTACCGCACGGTGTTCAGCATCCCGGAAGGCTGCGACGGGTTCAGGTGGCTGCTCAACGCCCCCACCGACGGCGGCGCCCTGCATCCGTCGTTGGGCGTGAGCGAAAAGGTGCAGCATATATATGGACAGAGCATAGCCCGGTTCTATGACATGCAGCTGCTCCAAAGCCTGAACTCCTCCCAGGACCTGGCCGTGCTCCTCGCCGGGCTGAACGAGGCGGGCGACACGCCCGCAACCGTGCGCCGCAACAACGACCCCTGGGCGGTGGACCGGCAGTGGTGGACCGGCCTAAAACGGACGCTCCGCAATGAGGCCCCCGCAGTTCCCTTCATCTGTCCGCGGCCGCTCGAAGGCCTGCCCGCGCCGGTACTCCGCGAAGGCGGCGAAAGCGATGCGGGCATGAAACCCGGCGCGGCGGCGGCCATGGATTCCGTGCTGACCGAGTGGGCTGCGGCAAGCGACGAGGCCTTTGCCGTGGCCGTCGCGCGCGACGGCGTCCTTTTCTTCCACAAGGCCTACGGCACGCGCCAGGGCCTGCCCATGGCGGAGGACACCAAAAGCTGGATGGCCTCCATCAGCAAGTTCATGTCGGGCACGCTCATGATGATGCTGGTGGATCAGGGTCTCGTGAACCTTGACGATCCCGTGGACCGCTTCCTGCCGGAATTTCACGGCGTGCCGGGAGTCATGCTGACCGTGCGCGATCTGTACGTCCACACCAACGGCCTTGCGCTGGGCTACCGTTCGGACCATTGGGGCGATGAGATGCACGACCTCGAACAGGTGATCGCAGGATACTATCCCTTCCTCAAGCCGCGCGTCCGCCATGCCTACAACGGTGTCGGCTATGCGGTGGGCGGCAAGGTCATCGAGGCGGTTTCGGGCGAGGCGCTGCCCGAATTCTTCCTGAACCATCTGCTCGGACCGCTGGGCATGGACCACACGGATGCGGTTGACGGGTCAGCCCTGACCCGCAGCACCGCTGTGGACATGGTGCGCCTGGGCCAGATGATGCTTAACGGCGGCGCCTACGGCGACAGACAGTTCCTGCGCCCCGAGACCGTCCAGAAGATGATGCCGCAACCGCTGACGGACCTGCTTGGGCCGGGCACAAAAATAGAGTGGGGCATCGGCGCCGTGCGCATGCCGGAGGAGGGCCTTTCCCCGAAGACATTCGGCCACGGCGCGGCCTCTTCCGCCACGCTGCGCATCGACCCCGAACACCGGCTCGTTGTCGTGATGACCCGCAACACCGCCGGGGCGCGGTTCGGCGAATTCCACCCGCGCTTCATCCGGGCCATCGCGGAGCATCTGCCCGACTGAACAGGCAGCCGCGGCGTTCTTTTGCATGGCGGGGACAAATTGGCGACAATGTGGCTGCATGTCCGGTCCAATGGGCGGCACCGGACCACGGGGATGACCATGACTGACGGGCTGGACGACGAGACGCTGCTGGACGACGCACGCCGGGAGGTGACCGCCGCGTTTGGCATCGGTGTTTACGGGTTCACACTCGATGGAACGGTGCTCTTCATCGACGTGCCCGCGTTCCGCCTCTTTTCCCTCGAATACCTGTACCCCGATCCCGCGGCGGTGTGCGGCAAATCATTTTCGATGCTTCCGGGCGAACAGGCCCACATGGAGATCTGCCGCCAACTTCAGGATATGGCCGTCGTGCGGGGCCAGGAATGGTCCCTGCCGCTTGAGTCGGGCGAGATTCGCTGGCTGTTCGAGGAGGCGCGGCGCGTGAAGGATCCGTCGGGCGGACGCTTCGGCGGCATCGAATACGGGCAGGCCGTCGTGCGCAACATCACCGTGCGCAAGCACAAAGAGCAAATGCTGCTCGGCGACCAGACAAAATACCAGGCCATCGTCGAGACGATGCGGGAGGGCTACTACGAAATTGATCTCAACGAACGCCTGGTCTTCCTGAACCGCGCGCTGGCCAACCTGCTCGGCGAGGCCGAAGAGCGCCTGCTCGGCGTGGACTTCTTCAAGCGCTACTGTCCGCCGGAATACATCGAGAAAATGCGCAATGTCCAGCTTTCGCTGGCCGCGGGCGAGGCGGTCAATCCGACGGTGGAGCTGATCATTGCCCGCCCCGACGGCTCGGAGGCCGTGCTGGACGTGTCGGTGGCCGTCATGAACAACCGGCGGGGAACGCCCAAGGGGTTCCGCGGCGTCTGCCGCGACGTGACGGACCGCACACTGGCCGAGGCCGCGGCGCAGGCCGCCCAGACCCGGTACAACCAGCTCTTTGAAGAGGCCAACGACATTGTTTACACCCACGACCTTCAGGGCTTCTTCACCTCACTGAACAAGGCGGGGGAGCGCCTCAGCGGGTTCCGCCGCGAGGAACTGTACCGCAGGCGCATTTTTGACATCATCGTTCCGGAGCAGCGCGACACCGTGCGCCGGATGGTCGAACAGAAGATGCAGGCCGGTGAGGGCTCCACGCAGTACGAACTCAAAGTCGTCACCAAGGACGGCCGCCGGGTGCCGCTCGAGGTGAGCACGCGCCTGCTCTTTGTGGGCGACCGGCCGGTGGGGGTGCAGGGCATCGCGCGCGACATCACCGAGCGCCGCCACGCCGAAGAGCAGCGGCTGCGGCTGGAACAGCAGATTCTGCACGCCCAAAAGCTCGAGGGCCTCGGCGTGCTGGCCGGCGGCATCGCCCACGACTTCAACAACCTGCTCGTGGGCGTGCTGGGCAACGCGGGCCTTGCGCTGCGCCGGCTCCCGAAGGACTCCCCCCTGCACACCTATCTCAAGCGCATCGAAGCGGCAGCCCAGCGCGCCGCCGAACTGACCAACCAGATGCTCGCCTATTCCGGGCGCAGTTCCTTCGTGGTGCGGCCGCTGAACCTGTCCAAGGTCATTTCGGAGATGCCCGATTTGTTCCGGGCAAGCATTCCCCGCCAGATAGAACTGACCTTCGACTGCGACCCCAACCTGCCCCAAATCGTGGGCGACATGCCCCAGTTCCACCAGATTCTGGTCAACCTGATCACCAACGCCTCCGAGGCCATCGGCGAGCGGACGGGTTTCATCCGCGTGGGCACGCGCGTCACCACCATCGCCGCCGACATGCTCGACCAGTTCTATTTCCAGGAGAGTTGTGAACCCGGCGCATACGTCTGCCTGGAGGTCACCGACGACGGCTGCGGAATGGACCCGGAACAGCTCGCCCGCGTGTTCGATCCGTTCTACACCACCAAATCCACCGGGCGCGGACTCGGGCTGGCGGCAATCCTCGGCATCGTGCGCGGCCACCGGGGCGCAATTCAGGTGGAAAGCCGGCCCGGCGAGGGAACAGCCTTCCGGCTCTATTTCCCGGTCGCGGCCAAAATCGACGCCACTGTGCCGTCCGCCGCGGCACCCGCACCGGGCGCGCGGAGAGGCGCGGAGACCGGCCGCGCATTGCCGGGCTCCGGCCTGCTGCTTGTCGCCGACGACGAGGAGGCGGTGCGTGTCGTTGCAAAGGAGATTCTTGAACGGCAGGGCTTCACAACCCTGATCGCCGTCGATGGCCGTCAGGCCATCGACCTGTTTGAGGCCCACCGGGACGAGGTGGCCGCGGCGCTGGTCGACCTTACCATGCCGCTGATCAACGGCCAGGAGGTGCTGGCGGCACTGCGCGCCCTGCGGCCCGACGTGCCCGTCATCATCACCAGCGGTTACAGCGAGGAGGAAATCATGGAACGCTTCCATGAATCCCCCCCAACCGCCTTCATCAAGAAACCATACCGATCCCGTGAACTGGTCATGCTGATGAAGAAGGTGCTCGGCGAACGCTAGAAGTTCGGGGCGTTTCCCAGTCGCGCCGCGCAAAGCGCCTGAAAGGTCCACGGAAGGGGAAAATCCCCATCCATGCGGTGGTTTTCCGGGGGTGAAACTGATATCATCCGGCGGCTGTCCAATGGTTATGGATTTTCGTGTTCCGCCCCCGGTGGGGCGGAAAGGGCGTGTCCGCCGGGTGTGGTCCGTCGGCGGCGAGCGTCATACAATAGTTGGGTTTCCAGGACCGATCTCAACCCCAGATGGAAACGAACAAGCATGGACAAGAACCAGATCACCCGCAGGGCATTTCTTGCCGCATCCACCACCACCGCAGTGCTGACAGGCTGCTCCAGCCAAAAGCCAAACACCGCCAAGGTCGTGCCGGGCAAGGTGTCGCCGAACCAGAAGGTCAACGTGGCCGCCATCGGCGGCGGCGGCAAGGGCCTGGACGACATCATGAACAACAAGAAGGCCGGCGCGAACATCGTGGCCATTGCCGACCCCGACTGGCAGCGGGCGGCCGAGGGGTTCTACCGCTGCAAGGACGCCAAGCAATACAAAGACTACCGGGTCATGCTGGACGAGATGGGCAAGGACATTGACGCGTGCAGCGTCAGCACACCGGACCACACCCACGCCCCGGCCGCGTACCGCGCAATGAAGATGGGCAAGCATGTGTACTGCCAGAAGCCGCTGACGCACACGATCGCCGAGGCGCGGCTCCTGCGCAAGGTCGCCAAGGAGACCGGCGTGGTCACCCAGATGGGAAACCAGGGCCACTGCCAGGTCGGCGTGCGCGAACTGTGCGAGATGATGTGGTCCGGCGTGATCGGCGATGTGAAAGAGGCGCACGTCTGGACGAACCGCCCCATCTGGCCGCAGGGCATCGCGGCACCGCTGCCCGAAGAGCCGGTCCCGGCGGAAATGGACTGGAATCTGTGGATCGGCACGGCGCCGGTGCGCGCCTACAACAGCAAGTACGCGCCCTTCAACTGGCGCGGCTGGTGGGATTTCGGCTGCGGCGCCATTGGCGACATGGCCTGCCACATCATGGACGCGGCCTTCTGGTCGCTGAACCTGATTGAGGCCCAGACCTTCACGGCGCAGGCCATCGTGTCCGAGGGCATGACCGACCAGTGCCCGCCGCTCAAATCCACCATCAAGATTGACTTCCCGGCCCGCGGCAAAATGTGCCCGGTCACCGTGTACTGGCACGACGGCGGCATCCTTCCGGATCGCCCGAAAGACATCCCGGCCGACCAGAAGATCGGCGACGGCGACAATGGCTCGCTGTTTATCGGCACCAAGGGCTATCTGACGGCCGGCGAATACGGCGGCCATCCGCGCCTGCTGCCCGATTCGAAAATGGCCGACTACAAGAAGCCGGCCCCGTCCATCAAACGCGTGTCGCACAACGACCCGTATTACGACTGGATCGACTGCATCCAGAACGGCGGCAAGACCGCGTCAAACTTCGACTACGCCTCGCCGTTGACGGTGGTGGCCAACTTCGGCAATGTGGCCCTGCACGCGAAGGGCAAGCCGTTGATCTACGACGTGAAAAACGGCAAAGTCACGAATGATCCGACGCTGAATGCGCTGCTGACCAAGGAATACCGCAAGGGCTGGGAACTTCCAGTCTGATAGGTTTGACAGACTGTACGAAATTACAACGTGCCCTGCCCGCCTGTCGGGCAGGGCACGGGCTTTGGTATAGTTGTTGGTCCGTTGGCAACCGCCGCAGGGTGCCAGCGCTTGAAGAGGTTACTTATTCGTTAGCGGTCCCCGAAGGGGTCCAATGTGAGTAGGGTGCCGGCGCTTGAAGAGGTTACTTATTCGTTAGTGGTCCCCGAAGGGGTCCAATGTGAGTAGCCGGAGGTGACCGAAGGGAACCTCCGGTAATGGACAAAAAACTGGCTCAACCCCGAACGGGGTTGAATGTGAATGGGACGCCACAATGTCCACGTTTACTCACATTTACTATCACATCACTTTTTCGACCAAGAACCGCCGTCCGGCCTTGGATGCGGAACGTCGCGAAGAACTCTTCAAGTACATTTGGGGCATCATCAAGAACCACAAGTCCCACCTGTACCGGATAAACGGAATCGAGGATCACATTCATCTCTTCACCGGCCTGCACCCCACGATTGCCCTGGCAGATTTCGTCAAGGATATCAAAGTGGCGTCGTCGGGCTGGATAAAGGACAAGGGAATTTTTCCCGCGTTTGACGCATGGCAGGAAGGCTACGGCGCGTTCACCTGTTGCCACCGGGAAAAGGACACCATTATCGAGTATGTGAAAGGGCAGGTGGAACACCACCGTATCGTATCGTTTCGCGAGGAATTTCGCGCGCTTCTGGAAGAGGCCGGCATTGATTTTGAGGAGCGGTATCTTGATTAGTTTGTGGCGCAGGCAGAATGGTCTTGCTCGGCTCTTCCATTCACATTCAACCCCATTCGGGGTTGACCCCATGTCTTATCCGTTACCGGAGGTTCCCTTCGGTCACCTCCGGCTATTCACATTCTTCCCCTCCGGGGAAGTTGGCGTGCATCCGGTTCCACGCACATCAGTCCCCTCCGGGGAAGTTGGCATGCATCCGGCTCCACCCACAT
>CAIXUF010001204.1 GCA_903922535.1 Candidatus Hydrogenedentota bacterium | reverse complement strand
ACCCGTTCGCCTATGACCGCGGCAGTTCGGAACTGCTGCCACAGTACGTCATCGAACAGGTCAGCGACGTGACGCGGGGCGAAGCGATCATCGCCACGGACGTCGGCCAGCACCAGATGTGGACCGCCCAGTTCAGCACCTTCGTGCGGCCGCGGTCCTTTATCTCGTCGGGCGGGCTGGGAACCATGGGGTTCGGTCTGCCTGCCGCCATCGGGGCTCAACTGGGCTGCCGCGACCGCAAGGTGGTCGCCATTGTCGGCGACGGCAGCATCATGATGAACCTCCAGGAACTGGCCACCGCCGTGGAGGAACAGGCCAACGTGAAGGTCATCGTCATGAACAACAACACGCTCGGACTGGTCCGCCAGCAGCAGGACCTGTTCTACGGCCAGCGCGTTTTCGCCTCCCGTTTCCGCAACCAGGTCGATTTTGTCCGCATCGCCGGGGGCTTCGGCATGCGCGCCTATGACTTGGCCGGCTGCGCCAACCCGGCCGACCTGCTGGAGCGCGCCTTCCAGGAACCGGGTCCCTGCCTCGTGCACGCACCCATCGACGCCGCCGAAACGGTCTATCCCATGGTGCCCCCCGGCGCTGCCAACCGCGACATGATAGGAGGAGAAATCCATGCCTGCGCAAATGCCTGATGCCCTCGAAAACAGCCGTGCCGCAGGCCGCCGCGCCGTGCTGGAACTGACCGTGAACAACCACCCCGGCGTCATGTCACACGTCTGCGGGCTCTTCGCCCGACGCGCCTACAACGTCGAGGGCATCCTCTGCATGCCGCTGCCGGAGGAGCGGTTGAGCCGCATCTGGCTGCTGGTCAATGAAGAGGCACGGCTGGAGCAGATTATCCGTCAAACCATGAAGCTTGAGGACGTGGTCCGGGTCGAGCGTCATGCCGCCGACCACGAGGTGTTCATCCACCTTGAGGAATTCTTCGGCGTCAACCCGCTTCCGGAGGGCACGGTCTCGGAGAATTGAACCAACACGGGCTAAGGAATGGATTAAGTCCATATCGTCCATACTGTCCATCCCGTCCATACAGTCCACAGACCACCGGCGGTTAGAAAGACGCCCTGGCGGTGTTAACTCTGGTGGGTTTGCACATTAAGGAGTTGCACCGTGCACTACGAGTTCGACGTCAAGAAGTACAAACGGTTTTCGGCGAACCAGAAGGATTGGGGCAAACGGCTGGTAGCCGAACTGTCGCTCAAGGGAAATGAGCGCATTTTGGACCTCGGCTGCGGCGACGGAATCCTGACTGCCCAGCTTGCGGCAATGGTGCCAAAAGGCAGCGTGGTGGGCATAGACGCGTCGCGGCGCATGATCGAAACCGCCAGAACGCACCGGAAGCCCAACCTGAGTTTCGTCGTCCGTGACATAAACGACCTCGACGAAACCGGGGCATACGACGTGGTGTTCTCCAATGCCACCCTGCACTGGATCCACGACCACCATGCCCTGTTGGCTCGGGTGTACAAGGCGCTCGCACCCGAAGGCGCGCTGCGCTTCAACTTCGGTGGCGACGGAAACTGCGTCCATTTTCTCAAGATTATCCGCGAGGCCATGGCCCGTCCGGAATTTGCCCGCCATTTTGCCGCCTTTTCCTGGCCGTGGTTCATGCCGTCGGTGGAGTCCTATCTGGGTTTCATGTCCGAGCACGAATTCCGCGAGGCCCGCGTGTGGGGCGAGAATGCCGACCGCTATTTCGCCACCGAGGAACTGCTGACCGGATGGGTGGACCAGCCCAACCTGGTGCCCTTCATGGGCAGCATCGATCCGGCGGACCGGCCGCTGTTCCGCCAGTACGTGCTGCGCAGGATGATTGAGGAGACCCGCCAGCCCGACGGGCGCCACTTAGAGTCCTTCCGGCGGATTAATGTCTTCGCCCGCAAATAGCCCATAATACCGGTCCGTCTCAGCAATAAGGAGCCTTTCATGGACGAGGCAGGCAGGCGAAGAACCCGCGATATCGCCGTACGACATCTGGCTGCAGGGGACCCCCTCGGCTGGTTTGACGTGGTGTATGCCGCCGCACACGAAGACATGGCGGAGATTCCCTGGGCCGATGCCCGGCCCAACCCGTATCTGCTGCAATGGCTCGAAAGCGCCAACAGCGGGGGAGAGGGGCGGCGCGCGCTTGTCGTGGGCTGCGGCCTGGGCGACGACGCGGAAGAACTGTCACGGCGCGGATTCGCCGTGACCGCGTTCGATGTTTCACCCACATCCATCGACTGGTGCCATAAGCGCTTTCACGAATCCGCGGTGGACTACCACGTGGCCAATCTGTTTCAGCCCCCGGCAGAATGGCTGGCGCAGTTCGATTTCATCTTTGAAGCCTACACGCTCCAGTCCCTGCCGGCGGATCTGCGGCCCTTGGCCATGGAAAACATCACCCGCTTCCTGGCTCCCAACGGTGTACTGGTGGTAATCGCCCGAGCAAGAGACCCGCAGGAACCTGACACGGGCCCGCCTTGGCCACTGACAACGGCCGAATTGGAGACCTTCGCCGCCTTCGGTCTCATCGCCTTGTCCTTCGAGGACTTCCTGGAAAAAGATGATCCCGCCACACGACGGTTTCGCGCGGCTTACAAGAAACCCTGAGGGAACTCATGACTGCAAAACCCGTTGCGGGAATTTCCCAGCCCGGCCAAGTGTCGAATAGGCAGAGGTTTTTGGTAATGCTTCTCAAAAAGACAGCCTTATTGGCGGGACTGCTGCTGGCCCTTGCCGCCTGCGGCCGCACCGAGGACATCAAAATGAACCCGTTGACCCCACAGGAAGAGAACGTAATCATCCACAAGGGAACGGAGGCGCCATTCACAGGGGAATACTACAATTTCCATGGCAAAGGCACCTACCTCTGCAAGCGTTGCGGCACGGCCCTGTACCGCTCAGAGGCTAAGTTCGACTCCGAGTGCGGCTGGCCAAGCTTTGATGATGAGATACCCGGCGCGGTCAAACGCAGTCTGGATGCCGATGGCATGCGCACCGAAATCACCTGCTCCAAATGCGGCGCCCATCTGGGCCATGTCTTCCTGGGCGAGGGGCTTACGCTTAAGAACACGCGCCACTGCGTAAACTCAGTTTCCCTGAAATTCGTGCCGGACCCGCCTGTGGCCACCGCGGCGGCAGTTCCGCCCGCCGCCACGGCGATGGTGCAGTCCGCGCCGCCGCCCAAACCCGCGCCGGAGACGGCCATCTTTGCCGGCGGCTGTTTCTGGGGCGTGGAATACTATTTCCAGAAGGCGAAAGGCGTAATCTCGACCCAGGTGGGCTATGTAGGCGGCCATACCCAGAACCCCACCTACAAAGACGTGTGCAGCGGCACCACGGGGCACGCCGAGGCGATTCGGGTAACCTATGACCCCAGCCAAACCACTTACGAAGACATGGCAAAGCTGTTCTTTGAAATCCACGACCCGACCCAGGTCAACCGGCAGGGACCGGATGTAGGTCTGCAGTACCGTTCGGCCGTCTTCTATCAGAACGAGGCACAAAGAGCCACCGCCGAAAAGCTCATCGGCATACTCCGGACCAAAGGACTCAATGTCGTGACCGAGGTGACACCGGCAGGCACCTTCTGGCCGGCCGAAGACTATCACCAGGAATACTATGAGAAGAACGGCCACAGCCCCTACTGCCACGTTTACACGAAAAGGTTCTAGACAATGAAAAGGAAGATCATCATGGTTGCAGCGGGTATAGTCACCGTACTGCTTGGAGGATGGATCTTGGCAGGCTGGCTGCCCACGAAAGGCATCGAGACGCCCAAGTACGAATTGGTCAGCAAGGCCAAAGGCTACGAGGTGCGCCAGTACACATCCCATATCATCGCCGAGGTGGAGGTGTCCGGCAGCTACGGCGAATCGCTCAACCAGGGCTTTCGCAAGGTGGCCGATTATATCTTCGGAAACAACACCACCAAAGGCTCCATAGCCATGACCGCGCCGGTGCTCCACGAAAAGCAGCCCACCTCCGAAAAGATCGCCATGACGGCTCCGGTCCTGCACGAGAAGGCGGGGGAGGGGGGCACCTACAAACTGGCCTTTGTCATGCCCAGTGCCTACACCATGGAAACCTTGCCCAAACCCAACAACAGCGAAGTGACGCTCCACGCCGTGCCGGAGAAGCGATTTGCCGTGCGCAGTTTCGGCGGCTACGCCACGCAGGCCAAAGTCGAACGCGAAACCAAGAAGCTCCTCGACGCGCTCAATCGCGACAAGATCGCCCCCGCCAGCGGCCCCTCCACCGCCCAGTACAACCCGCCCTGGACACCGCCCTTCATGCGCCACAACGAGGTGATGGTCGAGGTGCACTAGACCATTTGTCGTCTTGAAAGAAGCAGAGAGGGGGAACCGTGATTGTTGTCAGTCCGTGACGGTCTGTGTCAATCCGTTTGTTTGGAGCACACAAAGCGCAATGGCCAAGTTATTTTCCCAGCACCTCGCCAATTGCCTTCGCCACCGCCTTCCCCTGCACCTCTTTCCCTTCCTGCGCAAAATGCACGCCGTCTTTTGAGTAGTACTCCGGCTTGTCAATGGACAGCGCATACAGGTCATCAATGGGTATGCCCGCCTGCTTGACCTTTTCCGCGGCGATCTTGTTGCGTTCGGCCACGCGCGGCTGGTCCGTGCCCATGGAGGACCCGGACTGCACCGGCGTGGTGGTGGCCCAAATCAACTTGGCACCCTGGCCGTCCTCCTTCAGCACCTTCAGCAGCCTGTCAAAGGCCTCGGCATACTGGCCCTCGGTGTAACCCCAGCCGTGCAGGCCGTGGTTGAAGTGGATGACGCTGAACTTGTACTGCTTCAGGACAAGGTCAAGTTCCACGAAGAACACGGGATCACAAATGCTTCGGGACGTGGTGAAGCGCCCCCAGCAGACCGCGTCGCCCATTTCCCGCTCCACCAGCGGGAAGTAGCCCTGCACGATGGAGTCCCCGATGAGCAGGACCCTGGGCTTGTCGGCATGGTCGGCGTGCGTGAACCAGACATCGCACCATTCAATGGCCTCCCGCTGCAACCCCGCTTTGGGCGCGGGTTCCTGGGCGGAAGCCGTCAGGCAAAGGAACAGAACGACCAGCGTGAAACAAAACAGACATGGGACGCCGCGTTTCATAAGTGAACCTCCATTCAAAGGGTTGTGCCAAACATTCGTGCCGCGTGAACGCTTCCGCCCCGCCGGTCAATTCTTTAGAAGCTGTCTTCTTTCCGGCCCGGGACCTCTTTGGAGCGGCTTTGCCGCGCCTGAATCACTTGGCGCCGCACCCGTTTCCAATGAAGACTCCAATTCCTTTTGAATGGCCTCAATTACCGCCTTGGCCTGCAACTCTTTCCCTGCCTGCGCAAAGTGCAGGCCATCCGGACTGTAGAGTTCGGGCTTGCTGATGCACATGGCGTAAAGGTCAACCATCGGAATGTTTTCGTGGCGGACGCGGTCGGCGGTGATCTTGTTGCGTTTGATGACGCGCACCTGTTCCTTGTCATCCAGGTTCCCGGACTTGACCGGAGTAATGGTCGCCCAGATAAGTTTGGCGCCACCGCCGTCCGCGCGCAGAACATGCAGCAGATTGTCAAAGCCCTGCGCAAATAGGTCCTCGGTGTAGGCAAAGCCGTGCAGACCGTGGTTGAAGAGAATCACGTTGAAATGGTACTGCTTCAAGAGTATTTCGAGTTCCTGGAAATAGACAGGGTCGCAGATGCTGTAGGAAATCGTGAGCTGGGAGCAGTAGGCAGAGCCCTCCATGGCCTTTTCCACCAGCGGGTAGTAGCCCTGCACAATGGAGTCGCCAAGAAGCAGAACGCGGGGCTTGTCCGACTTGGTGGCACCCGTGCACCGCATAACAGACCATTCAACAGGCTCGTGCAGATCGTAGGGCTGCGGACCTGATTTGGTGCCAAGTACCGGAGCTGCTTTGGCGGCGGGCACCGGGGCGGGTTTGGCGCCCGATGACGGGCCTGGTTTGCCGGCAAAGGCCGGGATGCCAAGAAACAGAAAAACGAGAATGAAACAAAGTGTGTCACGGGGGATGTACTTCATAAAGAATCTCCAAACTGGCAATGGACGCCACATTCTCAGCGCCCTGATTGTCACACATTCCCTGAAAACATTCCAACTGCCGGCTTTCCCCGGGCACGCCGATCTCCCAGGCGGCCATTTCCCCGCTATCAAGCGCATATTGGCAATCCAGGAGAACGATTTCATGGTCGGATGGTTGCAGCAATCAAGAACTCCGCCTGCTGGGCCATATTCAAACACCACCCTTCTGTTGTACAATCTTCGTCATGCTTGGCGTTGTCAACCATTAACGGAAGAGGGAAACTGACTATGTCCATACCAAGGCGTTGTTTGTGCGTCGCAACGTTGCTTGTCTGCGCGTCGACTTTTGCGGCCGTGGCCTTTGCCGCCGACACCGCGCAACAGTCCCCCGCCCAGGCCCCTGTTTTCACGGCGGGAGAGGGCGGATATGACACCTATCGCATCCCCGCGCTGGCGGTTTCCACCAAGGGAACCGTGTTCGCGTTCTGTGAAGGCCGGAAGAACGGTGCTTCCGACACGGGGAACATCGATCTCCTGCTGCGCCGCAGTCTGGACAACGGCCAAACATGGCAACCCACCCAGGTGCTGGTGGATGACGGCGACAACACCTGCGGCAATCCATGCCCTGTTGTGGACCGGAAGACGGGCCACGTCGTACTGCTGATCACCAAGAACAAGGGCAACGAGCGGGAAGCACAGATTATGAAAGGTGAGGCTGCGCCCCGCACCGTGTGGGTGTTGCGCAGCGGTGACGACGGCCTCACGTGGTCCGCTCCGGTGGATATCTCGGCACAAACCCGCAAGCCCGACTGGCGCTGGTACGCCACGGGCCCCTGCCACGGCATACAGTTGTTTAACGGGCGGCTGGTGGCACCCTGCGACCACTCCACCAGTCCCGAAAAAGAGGACATGCACTCCCACGTCATCTTCAGCGACGACGGCGGGGTCTCCTGGCGCATCGGCGGAGAATTGGAGGGGCGCACGGACGAATCGACGGTGCTGGAGTTGGGTGACGGGTCGCTCTATCTCAACGCGCGAAACACCCGCGGAACCAGCCGCCGCGCCTTCGCCCTCAGCAAGGACCGGGGCCTTTCCTGGGGCCCGGTCGCCGAGGACACGGCCCTGACCGAGCCCGTCTGTCAGGGAAGTGTGCTGCGCGTCAGTGCCGCATCCGCCGATGGCAGGAGCCGCGTCGCCTTCTCCAACCCCGCCAGCACCAAGCGGGAAAACATGACCCTTCGACTGAGTTATGACGAGTGCAAAACCTGGCCCGTGGCCAAGAGCCTCTGGCCGGGACCGGCGGCCTATTCGGACCTCGTCGTGACCGCCGACGGACAAATCGGCTGTCTCTATGAACGCGGCGACAAGAACCCCTATGAATCGATTGTCTTCGCACGGTGTTCTGTGGAAGAACTAACGGACGGCGCGGATCGCCGGTAGACACATCCATCGTTCCAACCTGTCCGCAGAGAGGTAAGAGACCATGAAACAACTGAATCCGGCAGTGCTCGCAGTAACCTTGGCAGCCCTTTTGTGCGGATTGACCGGCTGGACCCAGGCGGCGGACATGGATACCACGCCGCAGGGCGTGGCCAAGACGCTCACCGGTCTGGACACATGGCTGCTGGTGCAGCCCAAGGCCGTGACAGCCCTGCCGGACGAGTCCTTTGACCTGTCCGCCTGCAAGGGTATCGCAACAGCAGACGTGCCACGCGAATTGGCGCAACAGGCCGCGGACCGTCTCCTGGCCGCGTCCGGAGTGCGTCTTGCACTGTTGGATCCCCCCACCACCACGCCAGCCGTGTCACTGGTGCTGGCCACCGAGCCCGGCAAATTTCCCCCCGCGCTGAAAGTGGACGCGGCCCTGTTTGAGCAGCTTGGCGACCAGGGCTACGCCCTGGCCGTGGACAAGGGGGGCGTGACCCTGGCCGCACGCACGGTCCCCGGACTGCGCTTTGGCATCACGACGCTCGCCCAAATCGCCAATGACCGCACAAAGCTGCCCGGACTGATCATCCATGACTGGCCGTCGATGAAATACCGCGGCGCGCAGCAGGACATCTCGCGCGGGCAGGTGCCCAAACCGGAAACGCTCCAGCGGCTGGCAGACGTGCTGGCCGAGGGCAAGATGAACGAACTGGAGCCCTATATCGAGCACGTCTACAAATTCAAGGCGTTCCCGGACATCTCGCCGCCCGAGGGGCTGGCCCCCGGCGAATCCAAGGAATTCGCGCTCCATGCCTTAAAGCAGGGCGTGGAGGTGCACCCGCTCTTTCAAGTGCTGGGCCATTCCTACTTCATCCTTAAACTGCCCCAGTACCAGCACCTGCGCATCGGACCCTGCGAGAAGATGCCCTGGATCATGACCTTCGACGTGCGCAAGCCCGAAGCTGTCCAGATGGTCACCACCATGATCGACGAACTGTGCGACACCTTCCCAGGCGACCTGTTCAACGTGGACATCACCGAGGTGGACATCGACGGACTCCAGGCCACCGGCATGACGCCCGACCAGATTACTGATCTGGTCTTCAACTACGTGCTGCAACTCAACGAAGCCGTGAAAAAACACGGCCGACGGCTCATGATCGCCCAGGGCCCGCTCGACAGCCAGGGCCATCTCTCCGGCATGGGCCCCAAGCTCGATCAACTGCCCAAGGACATCATCATCGGCAGCTACTACTGCGCCGGAGGGCCCTATCAGCCCGCATACGAGAAGGACTTTCCCCGTCTCCAGGAAAAGAAGATCGACTTCTTCGCGCAGGCCTGGATCAACAGCCACGTCTGGATTACCCCCTGGGTCAGCCACGCGGCCGAGTTCTCCGACCTCGAAGTGTCGCGCGGCCTGAAATACGGCGCCGTCGGCAGCATCACCTGCGACTGGGGCGATGCGGGGCACTTCCATTTCGTGGGCGAGGAATGGCTGCCCTTCCTCTACCACGGCGCCTGCGCCTGGACCGGCGCGCAGGTGGACCGCGACTACTTCCGGCAGGCCTACGCGCGCTGCCTGTACGGCCTGTCCGGCGACGCTGTAACGCGTGCCATCGAAGCGTCCAGCGATGTGAACGGCAAGAGCATCCGTGTCCGCGACAAGGACGGCAAAGAAACCGATGTCTCCACCAGCTTCATCTGGGAATTCGTGCATGACCCCTTCACCCACGCGGACATCACCCGCATCGTCGACCCGGCGGCCGTCGGCCAGATGATCCTCGACGCCGCCACGCCCGCGCTGGCGGCACTCACCGCCGAAGCGCCCAAGGCGAAGCGCAACCAGGACAATCTGGAGCAATACATTTTCGGCATCCGGTGTTATGTTGCATTGGGTCACAAGCTGCTGGCACTCGGCCACTACAAGGATGAGGCCGTGCCCCGGACCCGGGCCGCCGATGAGCTTGAGGCCGTGGCAAAGGAATTTGAGGTCTTGCAGGCCGATTTCCAGCGGCTCTGGCTCGCCGAAGACCGGGACAACGACGGGTATCAGGAGTTGGTCAAGCGCTTCCTGTACACCATCACGCCCTGCCGCGAGAAAGCCAGGGCACTGCAGGAAGGCAAAGAACAACTGGGAACCACCACCGATCTGGGGAAAGGAACGCCCACCGTGAAAGAGTTCGCCGAAAAGAACATCCATTGGCTGGGACACGACACCTTCAAGCTGGTCGGCCAGAAAACGGTCTATTTTGACCCGTTCAAAATTCAGACCCCCGACAAGGCCGACATCATCTGCATCACCCATGCCCACTTTGATCATCTTTCGCCGGAAGACTTCGCAAAACTGGAGGGGGCCAACACCGTCATCGTCGCCCCCGAAGATTGCGCCAAGAAGATTTCGGGGAAGGTGCAGGTCATCGCGCCCGGCAAGAAACTCATCATCGACGGGGTCGAGATTGAGGCGGTCCCGGCCTACAACACCAACAAGGACTTCCATCCCAAGGCCAATGGCTGGGTGGGGTACATCATCACGCTCGACAAGATTCGCATCTACCATGCGGGCGACACGGACCGTATCCCGGAGATGAAAGACGTCCGGGCGGACGTGGCCCTGCTGCCCGTGTCCGGCACCTATGTGATGACCGCCGACGAGGCAATTCAGGCCGCGCTCGACATCAAGCCGGAGGTCGCCATTCCCATGCACTACGGCACTATCGTCGGCGGACCCGACGACGCGCAGCGCTTCAAGGACGCCCTGAAAGGCAGAGTGGAAGTCATCATCAAGAATAAGGAATAATCGCGCCCGCCGCAGACTGTCATTGCAGGCGAAGTGAGGCAACAAGACACAACGCGGCGGAAACGGAACAACTCATGTGGAAGAAGCGTGTCGGCATGGCGGCGGCAATAGTCCTTTTGCTTTGCATAGTGCTGGCATGGACAAACAAGGCGCACCAGGACGCGCACTACTTTGACAACTACGCGCCCGATGCCCCACTCAATGCGGTCCTGCTGAACACGGAGGAGGTGGGTGCGGGCACCCCCGAGAAGGGACACACCATAACCGGGTTCACCTTTGACGGATTCCAGGGCGAGAAGGTGCCTGGGCTCATCACGATGCCCTTAAAGAAGGCCGCGGACAGACTCCCCGTCATCATCTTCCTGCACGGAATAGGCCAGAGCAAAAGCTCGCTCAGAAATATCACCGCCCCATTCAACCAGTGCGGGTTCGCCGTGGTCACCTTTGACCAATACATGCAGGGCGAGCGCAAGCTCCCTAAGAAATCCCCCATCCTGACCTACCTCAAGGCCTTTCAGCAACGGCCCGCCAAGACGGTCAACGAAACCCGCCGCCTCGTCGATTACCTGCTGACCCGCCCCGACATCGACCCGCAGCGCATCTACCTGCTCGGGGCCAGCTACGGCGCGGTCATGGGCAGCACCGTCATGGCCAAAGACAAACGCGTCCGCGCCGGCGTGCTCACCTACGGCGGCGGCGATTTCAGCAAACTGCTCGATTCCTACGCCAACCATATCGGCCTCGCCGTGCTCCTTCATCTGATCGACGGCAAGAACATCAACCCGGAAAAACCGCCCCTGCCAAAACTGACCGCATTTCAGGAGTGCGCCGTCTGGCCCTTCCTTACGGCGATCATCAGCACCGCGCGCTATTTTGCCAGCGCCGCGGACCCAATTCGCTACGTGAACCAAATCGCACCGACCCCGGTCTACTTCCAAAACGGCAAGTTCGACGTGATGGTTCCCGCCAAGGGGGCCAAAGCCCTGCAGGACGCCGCCGGAGAACCCAAGAAGATCACCTGGTACGACACGGACCACGTCGGCATAAACCTGGAAGACACCAAACACGTGCTGACCGACGCCCTCCGCTGGCTCCTGGAGCAGGACGAC
This sequence comes from Candidatus Hydrogenedentota bacterium, assembly GCA_903922535.1. The sequence continues at coordinate 8,129 of CAIXUF010001204.1, read as the reverse complement.
CCCTTCCGCGGCCCGGACGAAAAGGTGAAAGAACTGCCCCTCTTCGAAATGACCAAGGTCTGACCAAGCCCGACCGTATGCGTCCGTGTGTGTCCGTGTTCGTCCGTGTGCGTCCGCCGCTTCGGAGCGCCGAAACCGCGGTGCCGGCTTGAGCCAACACCCCGCATCGTGAATAATAACCTCACAAACACGACTACCCCCGCTGCGGAAAGGAGCGCCCCAATGCAGATTGGATTCCACACCGACGCCTTCAACGGTTCCTACTGGAACTTCGAAAAATGCCTGCAATGGGCGCAGAAGAACGATGTGCACCGCATCGAATGCGGCGTCATCGACGGGGTAAGCTGGATACACGGCCTCGGCTACCAGCCCCATGTGGCCCTCTATGAGGACCCCGCCCTGCTGCGCAAGACGATGGCGCAGTACGGCGTCCAATTCTCCCAGATCGATGCCGCCTATCCATTGTCCGGCGTGGACGGCCCCGTCCGCGGCCTGCCCTACGTGCTCAAGTCCATCCCCTGGGCAAAACACGCCGGCGCCGCCCGCGTGGCCACCACCGACGGGCTGCACAAGCCCGCCGGCCTCTCCGACGACGACGCCATGGCCCGCATGAAAGAAACCTATGCCGCCATACTCGAAACGGCCGAAGCCTACGGTGTCACCATCACCATCGAGGTCCACGGCTATTTCACCACCAACCCCGACCGCATGGAAGAGATGCTCGCCTTCTGCGACAGCCCGCTGCTCCGCATGAACCTCGACACGGGCAACAGCTTCATCGCAGGCCAGGACCCCGTGGCCTTCTGCGAGCGTTTCAAGCACAAGATCGCCCACGTGCACGTCAAAGACGTGAGCGAATCCCTCGCCGCCGCCGTCCGCGGCGACCAGACCGGCATCGCCGTCAGCCAGTGCGCCATCGGCGACGGCGTCAATGCGGACAATATCCACCGCTGCCTCGAAATCCTCCGCGACACCGGCTTCACCGGAGTGCTGAGCATGGAATGCGAAGGACAGGGCGGCCCCATGATCGAACGGTCCCTGGCCTGGCTAAGAAATACCCTGAACGAACTGGGTATCCCGGAAGAAAAGAACTGACACTGAACAACGCGCCGGCTTATCGGCCCACTGGGAGCACCCGTCCCTCCCGCGAAGGCGGAAGTATCTTTGCCGGCTTGTGGAGACGAACATGAACACCAAGCTTCTTTGCTATGGGTCCATTTCATTGGCATTGCTGGGTCTGGCCGCCCAAGCGCAGGACAACCCCAACTGGCCCAACGGCTACACCGCCGTTGCTTCCCTGGACAAAGCGGGAGAGAAGGGGCCGACGCTAAAGGTCGTCCAAGGCCAGACCCTCACCTTCCCCGGCATCGAAAGCCCCATGGACAAAGCCTACGCCGACGACAAGGCCGTCACGGTCCAAATCGCCGGTCTGGCGACCCAGACGGAATACGTGTTCGCCGTTACCTGGTGGGATGCGGACGACAAAGGCCGAACCCAGTCGATGTACATGGGCGCGTCAGCGGATTCGCTAAAGTGCGTCCAGCCTGCCACCCCCGCCAAGGCCTTCATCGCCGACAAGTCCACTTGGGCCACCATCCTTCTGCCGGTCGACTCCGGCAGGATCGCCGAGGGCAAGGCAGTCTTGGAAATCCGCCACGAAACCGGCCCAAGTGCGGTGCTAAGCAATATTCATATTCTGCAAAAAACAAATGCAACCGCACAAAAACAGATGCTTATCGTCACGGGCGACGACTATCCAGGCCACCGCTGGCGCGAGACTGCCCCAGAACTGGCCTCAGCCCTGCGCCAAGATCCGCGCTTGGAAGTCTCCATCACCGAATCACCCGCATTCTTGGGATCCCCACTTTTGCGCCACTACGACGCCGTTCTGATCCACTTCAAGAACTACTCCGAACGCCTCCCCTTGGGCGAGCCCGTATGGAACGGCCTCCGGGACTATTTGAACAACGGCGGGGGAGTGGTCATCGCCCATTTCGGCTGTGGCGCCTTCCAGGAATGGAACGATTTCGTCCAATACTCCGGCCGCGTCTGGAACCCCAAGTTCCGGGCGCACGACCCCTACGGCGCCTTTGACGTGTCCATCGTGGACCACGACCATGCCATCACGAAGAACCTCAAGGACTTTCCCACCGCTGACGAACTGTACACCTGTCTGGATGGCCCAACGCCCATCCGCGTGCTCTGCACGGCCGTTTCCAAAGGCGATCAGAAGCCCTATCCCATGGGCTTTGTCCTGGAGCCTGGAAAGGGCAGGGTCTTCCACTGCACCCTCGGCCACGACGTGAACGCCCTGCGTTCCGAAGGAACCCGCGCGCTCTACCTCCATGCAGCCCTGTGGGCGGTCGGCCTATCCGCCTCCTGAAGAAGCCGGGTCCAGAAGGGGGCAGGCAATCATCCTCGCTCTTTGTGCGCCCAAGCACATGAGTAACCTTCGTGCGACCGGGCACATGGGCTTGTTCGGATACCCCAACGGGTATACACCGACTCCTTAAATTGATCAGGTTGTTTTGTAATGGTTCCACAGTACGGGTTGCCAATCCATTTCTTTCGGAAATTTCAGAGATGCCTGATCGTGAGTGCCGGCATCCGGGATTCCATGTATTGCGCGACCAAACGCCGGTGGCACCTCTCCGGTGTCGGCTCACTGCACAGGAGGCAGCCGTGGTCGAGAAGATCGGCGGTCAGAAGCGTCTCTATTCTCCGGGCCGCCATAATCGGCAGAAAACACGCCTCATATTCTCCCCAATCACCATGGTTCTTCTTGTATTTGTCAAGAACCTCTTTGGTCGGCGCGCATTCCGGAAGGTGATAATAGTCGGCGTGGCAGATTTCGCGCAGAAAAAACTTGAGGTCGTCCCTTTTGCTGAACCCGGCCAGTTGGGAGACGTTGTTCAGCCGTATGTCAAGAATGCGCCGCACACCGGCCCCGCGCAGGGCCGTGAAGAATTGTTCCGCATTCTTCTTGGTGAAGCCGATGGTGAACAGTTGAATGGCCATTCTTTTCCCTCACAACTGGGCGAGCCCGTCCGCCTCCAGGGATTCTTGATCCTCATGAAAAGCGATGCGCCCGCCCTGCTTGTCATAGGCGTCCTCGACAAGTTCTTCCGCGGACTTGAACAGGTCGGCGGGAGCCATCTTAAGATGCGCCATCAGACGCTGCTCCGCATCACAATTGTCCTCCAATGCTCCATTCTCAAGAATATGCCTGATCACCATGTCTGGCGCGCGCAGGTGGCGGCACACCAGAATCATTCGATGGCATTCGATGGGGTCCTTTTCGGAACACATGACGGCGATGTTGAAGCGTGACGCACCGGTGCGCAGCCGATCAAGACCCTCCTGAAAATAGTCCGTCTGGCACAGGCGGGAGAAATCAATGGTCCCGTTGCGGTAACAGAGAGGGTCGTTCGGTCGGGCTCCGAGATGGTTTCCAAGAAAGACATAAGCGATCTGGTTTCCGGCAAGCGTCTTGCCGAGCAGTTCCCTGTTGAACTGCGGGGCAAACCGGCTGTACGGCGAGGAGCGAAGGTCCGCGACGGCGGTGATATGGTGCATTCGCAGCAGTGCGAGAAGCTTCTCCTCGGTGTGATTCGAATGCCCAATCGTGTGGATGAGGGTCATTCTTCTGTCTCCAGCACGGTGGCCACCACCTTGTAGTGATAACCGTTCGTGAAAGGCGTCGCGAGGCTCACCACCAGAAGGCAATTGTCCGGATTGCGCGGTTCTATGTCCATGGCGGGCTGATTCACACCAGGAAAGTCGCTGAAGTGGCGGGCATCCAGGGTCGGGTCCGTGGTTGGCAAATTGTATTCTCTGTCACGATAGGTGAAGACTGCGCGGCGGTGTTTTCTGCCCTTGACAAGAAACGGCTCTTCTGTCTGCCAAATCCGGAACCGGAGGCGGTGTGCCCGTATCAGATACAGGGATTGAAATGGTTTGACGGAGCGAACCGCAACGTCCTGGTGTATCCGATCACTCATGACACCGGGCTGCACCCACAAATGCTCCGGCTCCTCCACAATGCCGGACAGCGAAGCCCTCCGCATCGGCTTTATCCGCCGCCATGGCGTTTGCGAGTCAATGAAATGATTCTCCGGCTGATGTTCACACAACTGCTTCTCTCCAAAATCGGCTTCAACAATGTCGAGAACAGCGACAGGACTGCCGTCGGGATAGACGCATTCCCGCGTGCACAACTCACCCTCGCCGCGCGGGGACACCGGACGAATCCACGGACCCCAAGCCCATTTTCCGTCCTGTCTGGCCAGTTCTCTCCCCGCGACGCAATGGTTCCTCCCGTTGCGAACGGAGTTCGCCAACACTGCCATTATCTTTTTCACGACCCGCTACCCCGCCTGACAGCCGCAGAGGCTCGACTATTTACCGTCATTGGCCGGCAGAAGCTTCTCAAGTTCCATCGAAATGCGTGCCACAAACGCAACAGTCTGCTCGTGCCATGTGTGAACGTCATCGGGCATAAACTCGACGAAATCGTCGTAGTCACCCTCCTGCCGGTTCTCGAAGAGCTCCTCGTAGAACGCGGACATTTCCACAGGTAGCCTGCCCGTCTTGACCCAGTGCCGGTTGAACAGCGAACGAATGCCGCTGTGCTTGGAGGATGAATAGTCCTCTGTAAGAAGCAAAGCGGAAACCGCGTAAAAACACGCATAGTAGAGCCGGTTTACAGCACCGTGAAGATGGCCGCCCTCCAAGGCCGAGCTGGCTACTTCAATGGCCTCGCGGGCCATCGCCATACGATAGCGCACGAGCGCGGGAATGCCGGGATTCACAATAGCACCCCGTCTTTCTCCACTTCGCTGTGGAAAGGAAGGCCCGCCCGTCGCTCCCATTCTGCCTTGGAGCGAAAGAGCGTGGACAGGACAACGTTACGGTCCAGTTCCAATCCAAGAACATGGCGTCTTATTGTGCTCTTCTCGGCCTTGGGCAAAAGTTTATCCGTCAGCACCAGGATGTCGTAGTCCGACTCCGGTTCCTGCGTGCCCCTGGCCACGCTGCCGTAGAGCAAGACCTCCGCAGTCGGGCAAACCTCCCGGATGATCCGTTTCACCTCGCCCAGGAGCATCTTGTCCTGCTCGGAAACAATCCCGGTCTGTTCAATCGTTGTCATCCGCTTTGTCTCGCTGTGTTTAAACCCGGTCAATGAAGCGATTAGATTATACACTGCCATTACAAGAGTTGCACGGGATTCTGCGCCTGTGCCTGCTGGAAGATTCCCGTTTGAAGAACAATGACCGCCGGGCCCGGACAATCCGACCATGGCCCTCACATCGTTTTCTTGCCGACGTTGCCCGGGCAGCCGGACTGGGTCCCGCTGGATGCCGGCGCATCCCCTTTCCCCCAAGAAAACATCCGCCCTTTGCCCGCCAAACCCGTTCGTGGGCATTTCATCAGGCGCCCATCAATGCCGGTGCTTGACCAGGTATTCGCGCAGTTGCTCCACCTTGTGTTTTGCCTGTTCGTGGGCGGGGTCCAGTTCCAGCACGAGTTCCATGTACCGCAGGGCGCGCTGGTAGTCATGCTGGCGGATGTGGCACACGGCAACATTGTACTTGGCCGTGCAAAGCTTCTTCCTGATGTGGGCCGTGTCCTCCTTTTCCCGGACTTCACGGTAGTGGCGCAGCGCCTGCAAATAGTCGTGCCTGCCAAAATGGAAGTCGCCAAGCAGTTCTTCGCGGCTGATCCCCGGCTTGGCATTTTGGCCCACAAACGCCTCCAGCTCCGCCTGCTGTCGCTTCTTGTACGCTTCGGGCGTGAGAATCTCCTTCGTCGCGGCGCGTTCGACAAGCATGCCGATGTTGTTGGACGCGCGGTCCTCGGGCACAAAGGAAAACCGCGGCTCACGCGTCCAGTTGGAGCCGAGGGCGTGCCCCGTTATGATTTCGCCATCCTCAAAGATCAAGACCAACGGCACACCGTTCTCCGGCACGGAATGGTCATACCTTTCCGGATCAAACCGTCCGTCGTAGCTCTTCACATAAAAGACCGCCTTCAGGTCTTTGAACTGAAAGCGGACGGACTTTCCCGTCGGTTGGTTGGTCTTGTCCACCACTTCCAGGTTGAACCCCTCGGCATGCTTGTTCATGACCATGGCGAACCCGTAGGCCACCTTTCCCGCACGGTCATGCACCGCAAGTCTTTGTCGGCGGCGCTCCCCACTGTCACCCCCGTCTTCCGACTTTGTCGTGAAATCAGAATTATACAGCATTTGCGAAGATCTCCTGCGTGATTACAACGTCAACTCCGTGAATTATCATATCGCATTAAGCGCACAATGGCAATAATTTCCATTTCGTCTGGTCCAACCAACCTCGCACACTAAAGGCACCGCGAACGAATTCACAAGCCAAAAGACAAAACCCAGAAGAAGAACAACCGGGCACCGCCCATGGCGATCGTCCTTTCGCGCAATGACTTGCCGAATGCACCGGGAAAGGAAACTTCGAAAAGAGAAATGAAAACGCCGGACGGTCGCACAGAACGCTCATCGTGCGCAAGCATCGGTCCGTGATTGACTTGCGCGGGTGCCAATTGCTATACTCCGGTCGCCTTTCCGCCATATGCCATGCAGGGCAAGCATGTTCCGTTGCGCCATGGCTCCATGCGGTGGAGAGGACTGCATGCGGGTTCCAAGATGCTTCCTCATGGTGTCTCGGGATGCGCGAACACCCCGGCTGTGCGACACTCATCGCAGTTGGCGTTCAGTGGACGGTTTTACTGGGGCGTCGCCAAGTTGGTAAGGCACCAGGTTTTGGTCCTGGCATTCGTTGGTTCGAATCCAGCCGCCCCAGCCACTTTTTTTTGCCTGGACGCGGCGGGCGCGGAAAGACAAATGGTTTCATTTGACGGGACGGATGACATGAAAATCTTCAGCGGAAACGCCTCGCGGTCCCTGACCGAGGGAATCTGCCAGCATCTCGGGGTAAGCCCCGGCGAGGCGGTGGTAAGCGCATTCAGCGACGGAGAGATCCGGGTCCAGATACTGGAGCATGTCCGGGGGCGCGATCTTTTCCTGATCAACAGCACCTCGCCGCCCGTCAACCAGCACCTCATGGAGCTGCTGTTGCTGATCGACGCGGCCAAGCGTGCGTCGGCTGGCCGCATCACGGCCGTCATACCGTACTTTGGCTACGCCCGCCAGGACCGCAAGGACAAGGCCCGCGTCCCCATCACGGCCAAACTCGTCGCCAACCTGATCACCGCGGCGGGCGCGGATCGCGTGCTGACGGTGGACCTCCATTGCGGCCAGATCCAGGGCTTCTTTGACATTCCGGTGGACCATCTGGCCGCCGACATCGTGTTCAGCGAAACCGTGAGGCGCGAAGGCCACCAGCAGGACGTCACCGTCGTGGCACCGGACATGGGCAGCGTCAAGCGCGCCCGGGAATTTGCCAACCGCCTCGGAGCCCCCCTGGCCATCGTGGACAAGCGCCGTCCCCGCGAAAACGAGTCTGAGGTCATGAACATCATCGGCTCCGTGGACGACACCCACGCGATGCTGCTCGACGACATGATTGACACCGGCGGCACGCTCATCAAGGCGGCCAAGGCCATCAAGGACCGGGGCGCGCTCACCGTGCGCGCATGCGCCACGCACCCGGTCTTCAGCGGACCCGCGCTAGATCTCATTGAAAATTCCGTGCTGGAGGAGTTGCTTGTCTGCGACTCGATCCCGCTTGTGCCCCGCGCCGCGGCCAATCCGCGCATCCGGGTGCTCACGCTTGCCCCGCTCATCGGCGAGGCAATCCGGCGCATTCACCAAAACGAATCGGTCAGCAGTCTGTTCAACGCGTAACTCCGGCCGTTTGGGAGACCTCGAATCATGGAACTTAAATCACTGAAGGCAACCACCCGCAAGGTCGGCACCAAGGGTGCCGCCCACAGCGTGCGCCGCGCCGGGGAAGTCCCGGGCGTGCTGTACGGACAGGGCGGCGAGTCGGTCTCGCTGAGCGTGTCGGCGCGCGAGCTGGATCGCGTGCTCCACGGCGGCGGCGGAGCCCACGCGATTCTGCAGATTGAATTCGGCGACGCGCCCGGCAGCAACAGTCCGGCCATCGTGAAGGCCATTCAGCGCCACCCGCTCAAGGGTT
>CAIXUF010001203.1 GCA_903922535.1 Candidatus Hydrogenedentota bacterium | reverse complement strand
CTCGTAAATCACCAAATCGTTCGCGGGGATGTGCGGGCGGATGTCGTCCTGCCACTCCATGCGGTCATAAATGGCGACGCATTTTATGGTTCCGTTGTGGATGTCTCCGGCAAGCGCCTTCGCGTAGGGGTCAAGCAGGTAGACGGCCGGATTGAAACGGTGGCCTTCCTTGGGGGACCAGGGGCCGTCCATACGGTATAGAAAGAACGCTCCCTCGCCGAGGCCCTTTACGAAAATGGACCACACATCCCCGGTCCGGTGCCGTCGGGCGTCGATTTCATATTCCCAGACGGGTTCCCTGTCCTCCACGGCGCGAAAAAGGGCCACCCAAACGCGGGTGGCATGGCGGCTAAAGATGGTGAAGCGAACGCCTTTGTCATAGACGGTCGGTCCCATCGGGTAGGGGCGCCCCGGAATCACAGAAAGTTGTGCAGTGTCAAAATCGTTCATGTCTATACCATTTTGGAATGGGCGCAAGTATCCGCGATGGCCGGTGCGCGAGTCAACGCGTCGCCCCAGTTTGGATCGCTCAGGCGCCCATCACAGTCTTAATTCAGGAACCGCAGGACCGGTGATTCTATGTCCATGCGGACCATATCCCGGGCCTGACCCGCATAATTACCATTCGTCCCATATGTCCACCTTCATTGGCCAAGATAAAAGCGGCGGGGGGGCACCGCGCTGTTGAACCGGCTTGTGTGGTAGATTACAGCACGTGACGCAAATCCATCAGGAGGACGAACATGATGCACAATCGCGGTGTTGTTCTTGGGATGGTTCTGTTCCTCGTTATTGGGGCAAGTGCCTGGGCGAAGACCCCGATTCGGCCGGCGGTGGACTTGGACCAGTTGCTTGGGCCCATTGCGCTGTACCCCGATCCTGTGCTGGCGCAGATCCTCCCGGCGGCCACGGCCCCGGAGGACTTGGCCCTCGCGGTCAAGTTTCTGGAGGACGGGGGCGATCTTGGCCAGGTGGACGCCCAGCCCTGGAATGACAATGCCAAGGCGCTGGCCCGCTGGCCCGAGATTCTCCGGATGATGAACCGGAGCCGTGACTGGACGGACGCCGTGGGCACGGCCTTCTGGGACCAGCCCAAGGACGTGATGGATTCGATCCAGCGGCTGCGCACGGCGGCGGTGGCCTCCGGCGCGCTGCAAACCACAAGAGAGCAGCGCGTGGTTGCCGAGAAGGGCATTGTCTGCATTTATCCGGACGACCCCGAGGCAATCCACCTTCCCCAGTACGACCCGAACGCGGTGTATGCACCGCAGTCATCGCCGGGCGGCGGCGTGCCCATAACCTTCGAATCGGTCCTGGTGGTGGGATATTGGCTCAACTACGAACTGGACTGGCGCAAGCACCGCGTCTATTCCTATGACAGCCAGGAATTCCCCTATGGCCGCCGCAATCCCTGGTATTTCGGGGGGCAAAGCAACGCCGAGGTTCTCCCGAACATTCCAAAACAGCGCAACCGGGAATGGGAACCGGACAAGAACAGGCCGCGGCCGTTCGCCAGCCTGGATCAGCCGTTGCCCGCCATCCAGACGCTTGCCGGCACGGTTGAAGCGCCCAAGGAAAATGAACCGGCCCCACCTGCAACTGAAAGCCGCCCGCTGGCGGCGCCCAAGGATCTCGCGCCGCCCCCGCCCATGCTGACCCCGGTGGACCCGGCCATGGATCCCCCCGAAGAATCGCCCGCAGCCAAGTCGGGCAATGCCGCACGCGGCGCGCAGAAGCCGGTGGAGCGTGCGCCGCAAACGCCGAAGGCTGCCGAGCCAAGGCCCGCCGCAGCAAAACCCGCACCCGAAAAACCGGTCAAGGCCAAGTCTGTGGAAACTGTGCCTGCTCCGGCGAAGACAGGAAAGGCCAGAGCCGCCGAAACCAAGTCTGAGCCCGCAAAGGCAGGCAAGGAAAAAGCTGCGGGAGCCAAACCCGTTCCGGCGCAAACGGGCAAGGGCAAGGCCGCGGAGGAAAAATCCGCGCCGGCGAAAGGCGAAAAGGCAGGTGCCTCCGAGACAAAGCCGGCACATGCAAGGAAAGGCAAAGTGGAGCCTGCGGAAGAGAAGGCCGAAGAGACGCCTGTTCCGGCCAAATCCCGAAAGGCAAAGACGGTGGGGGAGAAGCCCGCCCCGGCGAAAACGGAAGAGACGGGCACCGTCGCGGCCAAAGCCAGTCCTGCAAAGGCCGGCAAGGCGAAACCGGCGAAGGAAGAACCTGCCCCCGCGAAGGCCGAAAAAGCAAAGCCCGCCGCGACAAAGTCCCCCACGGCGAAACCGGCCAGGACCGAATCCGGCGGACAGAAGCCTGTTCCGGCAAAGTCCAAGAAGGCCAAGCCGGCGGACGCGAAGCAGTCCACGCAGGAAAAACAATAGACTACTCTGCCGAGGGCGTTCCGCCCTGTAGGGGCACCCTTGTGGCGCGCGTGGTCCCAGTGCCGGGATGCTGTACCTGACCGACAAGCGCCTTCGTGGAAAACACGCACTTTATAGTTCCCGCGTTGTATAATCGATTCCAACGCCCTCGGGTCCGTGCCGCGGGCAACCCAAGGAGATTTGGAAATGATGAAGTCTTCCTTCCATCGCGCAACGCTCGTGATGGCTGTGCTGTGCGCACTTTGCGCCGGGGCCATGCTTCCAGCCCTTGCCGCCCCCATCAAGCCGCTTGTGCCGCCGCCGCCGGGCGCACCGGCCCCCGCACCGGTGCCGGTGCCTGCACCCGCGGTCACACCTGCCGCTCCGGCTCCCGCTGCGGCCGCTGCGGCCGGCGCCAAGGAACCGGTGTTCACACCAACGGAAAGCTGGTCAGGTGCGGTTACGCAGCTCCAGTCGGCCGACCGGATGACGGTGGATCATGCGGGTGCGGCGACCGACATCCGTTTGTACGGAATCGACGCACCGGAAGCGGGCCAGCCCCAGGCGGACGAGGCCAAGAAACTTGTGACGACGGCCGTGACCGGGCAAGCAGTGAAGATTGACGTGCTGACCAAGGACAATCTGGGCGTGTCCGTGGCCATGGTGACACTGCCGGACGGGCGCAACCTGAGCCACACGCTGCTTGAGGCGGGACTGGCCTGGTGGGACCGCGCGAACGCGCCGGACGACCGTGAACTGAAGAAACTGAACGCTGTTGCCATTGCCGCGGGCAAGAACATCTGGGCCGATCCGGCGCCGCTGGCCCCCTGGGATTTCCGCGGCAGCCACGGCGGGGAGCAGTTCACCTACAGGGTGAAGACAACCGAGGAGTCCGCCGCGCCCGCGGAGAAGAAGGATGAGCCCAAGAAAGACGAGCCGAAGAAGATATCCGCCAAGGGCAACGAGGAGTATGTCGGTGCCTTCAGCGTCCCGGCAGACGCGAAACTGCCCGAAGGCGTGACGCCGGAGACGCTGCTGATGCAGCACATGCCCTCGATTGCCAAGGATGCGTCGGGCAAGCCCATTGGCATGTCCATTCCGAACATCAGCGGCATTCCCTTCGCGCCGCAGCTTGGCTTCAAGGACGGCGACATCATTTCCCAGGTGAACGGCATGCCCGTGCAGGACCCGGCG
>CAIXUF010001202.1 GCA_903922535.1 Candidatus Hydrogenedentota bacterium | reverse complement strand
TCAACCGGCTCGCAATCGAATACATGGTCACCGGTTCGGCAGCCAGCATGGCATATGGTGAACCACGCATGACCCTTGACGTCGACCTCGTAGTGGACCTCCCTGCAACAAGGGTGGACGAACTGATCCGTTCCTTTCCTGCCCCGGAGTTCTACTGCCCGTCTGAGCAGGTGTTGCAACTTGAGGTGCGTCGACAGACACGCGGACACTTCAACGTGATCCACATCCCAACCGGGTTCAAGGCGGATTTCTACCCCGTGGGCGCAGACGTCATACATGCATGGGCCATGCGCAACCGTCGGACGGTCATGTTGGCAGGCGAGAAGGTCCTTCTGGCGCCACCGGAGTATGTAATCATTCGAAAGCTTCAGTATTTCCGCGAGGGCGGATCCCAGAAGCATTGGCGGGACATTGCGGGAATGCTCCGCTTGGCCGGAAGCAATGCCGGCGCCATCGACAAAGCCATGATCAGCGAATGGTGCGGGCGTTTAGGACTGGCAGCGGAATGGGAACAAGCGCAGAAGTGATGTTGCCATGAATCACATCCGAATCATTGCGTTGTGCTGCGCCGTTGCGTGGATGGCATCGTTGGCACGCGGACAGGATGATCCGGTCTACCGAGTCATGATCCCGGAGTTGCGGCTTGCCGATGTTTCGCCCATCTGCGCGCTGGCGCGTTTTCACGACGCGTGGCAAACCGCGGCGGGGACAAACCACGTGCCGGTGTTCTTTGTTGTTGGCAGCACGAACGGATATGGATATTCCGGTTCCGGTTGGTACCAACGAATCGATGCGCGACTTTCCTGTGACGCAAGCAACCTGCTTGCCGTACTCGAAGAAATAGCGCACCTTCACCACAGAAGTTACTCCAATGCCATCGTGTTTGTGGAGACGCCGTTCCCCGAAGGCCAAGTTTTCACTGACAGAATCCCAACCACGGCAAACGCCGCAAAGCTCTTGGGGTTGTATGATGGGCCCAGCACAAATGCCCAGCGACAAACAGAGAACTGCCTGCGCGCACATGGCATTACGACATGGGTCGGGTGCGGCGCCGTTTACCTCCCGAAGGAAGGCATGTTGAGAATCTGGAATCTTGGCTTCGAAGTTAAATGGGCGCGCTTTCTGATCGAGCGACTGAACCAGGGTGTTATGATCAACGATGTTTCTATTGACGCTCCCGTGCACTTCGCAACAGAGTTCTCCGTATACGAAAATGGTTGCTGGCGAAAATGTCCGAAACCGCAAATGTTCGAGAACGACGGGCCAGGGCCAGCACCGTCCAAGTGATCAGTCAGACCAAACGATGGATCCCGTCATGTCACCCAAGAATCGCAAAATCTACCTTTCCATGGCCGAGCAGCGCGTGCAACCCGGCTCGGGCAGCGCCCCGTTCGAGGTGCGCGAACGCGCCTCTTCCTTCGTGCCGCCGCAGGTCCGGCGCCTGCTGGGCGACGTCGCATTTGTCATCGTAGGCGGCCTGGCGACGCGACGATACATGCCCGAACGGATGACGCTGGATGTGGACGTGCTGGTGCGTCCCGCAGACCTGCCGCAGGCAGAGCAGTCGTTGCGAACTGCCGGGTGCCGGAAACGCGGCCCGCTGACCATCGGCGGCAGCACGTGGGTCACGACGGAGGGTCAGGAACTGGATCTCATCGCGCTGGCAGCGCCCTGGACCGAGGAAGCCGTTGCCTCGGCCATCACGTCGCCGGATGGACAACCCTACGTCGCGTTGCCGTATCTGGTGCTGATGAAACTGACATCGAGCCGCGTGCAGGATCTGGCCGACATCAGCCGCATGTTGGGGGTGGCCGACAACGCCACAATCGAAACGACGCGCGCGCTTGTGGCCCGGCATCGCCCCGCCGATG
>CAIXUF010001201.1 GCA_903922535.1 Candidatus Hydrogenedentota bacterium | reverse complement strand
GTCGGGTTCGGCGGCGTGGCTGCCAACTTCGGCATGGGGCTGCTCTGGCTGACGGTCCTCAACATCTTCGTGGGCATCTTCATCGCCTTCGTGGTGCTGGGCAACCCCACGCGCCGCATGGGGCACCACCTCGATGCGCACACCTTTCCCGAACTGATGGGCAAGCGCTTTGACAGCCGATTTGTGCAGGTTCTGTGCGCGACGATCATCTTCTGCTTCATGCCGCTCTACGCCATGGCGGTCATCATCGGCGGCGCCGAGTTCATCGGACCGGTCTTCCACCTCTCCTATGATGCGGCGCTCTACGTCTTTGCCCTGCTGGTCGCGGCCTACGTGATCGCCGGCGGACTCAAGGGCGTGATGCTCACCGACGCGCTGCAGGGCGCGATCATGCTTGTCGGCATGGTGACCCTCATGATCTTCACGTACGCCAAACTCGGCGGCTTCGCCACGGCTCACCAAGCGCTCACGGACCTCGCTCCGATGGTGCCCAAGTCACTCGCCGCCATCGGCCACCAAGGCTGGACCTCCATGCCCGTCTTCGGCTGGGCCGCCCCCGGCGCACCAGCGGCCGACGCCGCCAAATTCAATCTCTGGTGGATCATGGTCTCCACCATCGTCATGGGCGTGGGCATCGGCGTGCTCGCCCAGCCCCAGCTCATCGTGCGCTTCATGACCGTCAAGTCCAAGCAGTCGCTCAACCGCGGCGTGGCGACCGGCGGCATCTTCATTTTCTTCATGACCGGCGTGGCCTTCGTGGTCGGGGCACTCTCCAATGTCTACTTCGCCAAACACGAGTCGATCAATTGTCAGATCGTGCAGGAGAAGGCGCTTCTCGACCCCGGGGCCGACGGAAACGGCGTGCTTAAGCTCGTCGCACCTGACGCCCCGCCGGACGTTCTCGCCCGCTCCAAGGCGTTCATCGCCTACAAGTTGCCCGGCGAGCGTCCCGAGCAGGTGCCCTACTACCTGCTCAAAACGCCCGCCACCGTCGTCACGCGCGGCGCGAGCGGATCTCCCGACATCATCCGCCCCGGCCTGATCGCGATCGCCCGCACGGTCACCCTTGGCACCACGCTGAAGGGCAACAGCGACACCATCATTCCCCGTTACGTCAACAGCGCCTTGCCGAAGTGGTTCGGCGTGGTCTTCCTCCTGACACTCCTGTCGGCGGCCATGAGCACCCTGTCGAGCCAGTTCCACACCATGGGAACAGCCATCGGCCGAGACATCTTCGGGCCGCTCTCCAAAGGCAACTCGGCGCGCACCGTGCTCGTCACGCGCCTGGGCATCGTGTTCGGCATCGTCCTCGCCATCGTGTTAGGGAAGATGGTGCGCGGCAACATCATCGCGCTGGCCACAGCCATTTTCTTCGGCATCTGCGCGGCGACCTTCCTGCCGGCGTTCTTGGGCGGGCTCTTCTGGAAGCGCATGACTCAGCCGGCCGCGCTTGCCTCCATGCTGGTGGGCTTCGTCAGCAGCGCCTTCTGGTCGGTCTGCATCAACGCCAAGACGGCGACCGGCCTAGGCATCTGCCAGGCGCTCTTCGGCAAGGCCACGCTGGTCTCGCCCTCCTTCAGCGTGACCTGGAACGTCGTGGATCCGATTATCGTCGCGCTGCCCCTGGCCATGATCACCGCAGTGGTCGTCACGTTCATCACGAAGCCGCCGTCTGCGGAGCACGTGGCCTATGTGTTCGGCGGGCCCAAGCCGGTCGAATAGCCTGCGCGCCTGCGGCTCGGCAGTGTCACGCGTGCTCTGGCAGGGACGCCTACCCGAGGCGTCCGCGGACGGTTCGGGGAACCGTCCCTACCTGAAAAAAGCCTGCGTGGGCGTGTCTCTGTTGAGCCGCTATTATTTGCGTGCCGCGTCGACAATGGCCCGTAACTGCTTCAACTGCGCCCCGGAGAACGTGCCGACCGGCGCGACTGCGGCGTCGTAGTTCGGCCCGAGGTCGAGCGTCACCACCCCACCCTTCGCAGTCACCTCTCCGACCCATCTGGCCCACGCCTCATCCGCGTAGCGCGTGTCGCGTGCGCCCCAGCGGCTGCCCAGGAACGTCAGCGCGTGCCACTGGGAGCCGTCCAGCCAGCGTCCCGCGCATGAGTGCGTGAAAGGCTCGTTAAGCTCGCCCGCCGTGTAGTCTTCCGCGTCGGTCCAGCGCTTGAGGCTCACTCCGGGATTGAACGTCACCGCCGCCTTCGGGTTGCCGTGATTGACGGCCTCGGCATAGACTCTGGCAATCTCGGAGTTAAATCCCACATGCCCATAACCTCCGTCGAACCACCAACCCGAGACAGACTCGCCATAGCGGTCCGACCACTCGCGGATCACCTCCGCCCAGCGCTTCGCAAACGCAACATCGATCGACTGGTCCTTGGCGCCCTTGGG
>CAIXUF010001200.1 GCA_903922535.1 Candidatus Hydrogenedentota bacterium | reverse complement strand
CTCCAAGGGTTGGGTACTCTTGTTCGTTGAATGCGGCTTGAGTATAACACGGAACGCCTGAACCGGCAATCCAAAAAACGTCCGGGGCGGCCGGAAGACGCGTCCTCAGACAGTTGCCCCGGTCGCTGGAGCTCCCCATAAAGGTCAAGACCCCGGCTGCGGGAACTTGGGCAAAAAGGCCCAAAAGGGGCGCATCTTCTTGTTGGCTGGCGGGTTAATCCTTGACAATGGACGCGCGCGCCGGCCTTAGACCGGGAAAACGGCATAACGAGAAAGAGGAATCCCATGTCCAAGGCATTCCATGCCGATGCCTTGTGTGCGCGATCTTCCATGCTGTCATCAAGGTGTTTTGACTTGTCTTTGGCAATCCATTCATGCCAGTGTTGTGTCGCGAATCCCGAGTCACGGAGCGCTTTGGCGAAGAGCATCGGGTAAACAAACCAAGAAGGAGTCGTTTCTGTGCGATTCAAGGTCTTACTTGCCGCAGTTCTTTGTGCGGGCGCGGCTCTGGCTGAAGAAGCCGTCAAGGCCGGGCAACCGCCCGATTTCGTGCCGCTGGGTGCGTACCTGAGTTGGGAGCGGTCGGCCGCGTGTGCCATGACTCTCGGCATTGATCGCTGGGATGACGTGAACCGGCGCCTTGACGCGCTCCAGGCGAACCACGTCAACCTGCTGTGGGTGACCAACATGTCCGGGGCGGACCTGCCGCGTCTCGTGGGCGAGTGCGGCAAACGCGGCATCCGGCTGCTTCCCTGCGTGGACGCGATCGAGGCCAGGGTCGAGTGGCGCTGGGATCCCAGTATTCGCTATTACGAGAACGCCCTGCCCAGCGTGCTCAAGCTGGCCGGGGATTCAAAGGCCATTGCGGGCTGGGTCCTGAGCGACGAGCCGCAGGAGAAGGATTTTCCGAATCTGGAGACGCTCCGCGGCCGGCTGCAGGAGTTGGATCCCGGCCGCTTTTCGACGGCCGTGTTCATGTGGCCCCAGGCGCCGCTGGCGCCAAAGCAGATCAAGTTCCCGGTCTTCTGCGTCGATCTGTATCCCTTCTTCGGCCCCAACGATCCCAACGGCCCGCATACCGACGGGACAAGCAGGGACTTCTTCCGGAGAAACGCCCGGAGCATGCTCGATGCGATGGGGGACAGTCCCGCGGCCGGGTGGGTCATGGGCATGTGCTTCAGCGAAATCTGGGGACCGCGAAAGTACGATGACAAGGGACATCTAATCGCCCTGCCGGGCGCCTACCTTCACTGGCGCGCGCCGACGCCGGCCGAAATGCGCTGGCAGGTATGGGAGACCTTCCGCAGCGGCGCGAAAGGTTTCATCTGTTACACGCTCGCGCCCGAAGCGCCGGACGAGAAGAGTGCGTCGGCGCAATCCCCCGACGTGGCGTGGAAAGACGTTCTGGCCAAGACGGAGACCGACCTCGGACCGAACGCGTTGACCAACCCGGACGGCAGCGTGACCCCGCAATTGGCCGAACTCGGGCGCATCTACGCATTGCTGACGCCGCACACGGATGTCATCCGGCGCTGGCACAGGCAGGACACACCCAAGATTGAAGCGGACGGCGACGGCCAAGTTCAGGTCTTCATCGATCCCGAAAATCAGAGCACCTATGCGGTTGTCCTCAATGACGACCTTCACGAAGCGCGGACAATAACGCTTCG
Organism: Candidatus Hydrogenedentota bacterium; assembly: GCA_903922535.1. Next base: position 2,633 of record CAIXUF010001200.1, on the reverse strand, counting down.
ACTGGATGAAAAGGTCAAGTCGCTCACCGACATCATCCGCGACCAGGAAGTGCCCTTGACCGCCGCATCTCCCGGAAACGCTTCGACAGGCCAAATCAGCCTCGATGCGGGCGACGGCACCATGCTTCTCCTGAAGACGAAGTAGAAGGGGAGGCGTCATTTCGGGTTTCTGGGATTGATCTTGGCGTGTCGGCGGGAACTCCCGCGGCTTGCCGGGCGTGCCGCTGTCCGCCGCCGCCGTTACGGTTTGGCCGCGTCGCCAATCTGTTTCGCCACCCAGTCCGTAATCGAGTCCGCGTAAAGCGCGTTTCCCCGCGCCGTCATATGGCGGTCCAATTCGAAGTAAAGATCTTTCTCGTCCGCGTGCTTGCGAAATTCATCCGTCACGCAGTAAAAGGGCAGGCCCGCGCTTTTGCAGGACAGTCGGACGAACTCGTCCGCAGCGTTGTGTTCAAGCATTTCCGGAACCACCTTGAATCCGATCCGCTGAACGTTCTTGTGCGCTTCCTTGTTTACGTAGAAACCTTCCGGAATGGACACGACCAGCGTCCGCGCGTCATAACGCCGCGCCACCCGTTCGATCCGCCGAAGGTCCAGAATCATGAGACGGCGCCTCAGCCAACCCAGGTCCTCCAGGCTCCGCGTGTTCATAAAGTAGTCGGGCGACACGGAACTGTGTTTGATCATCCACGGATTCAGGCGGCCTTCCCAATACAGTTTCCGTATGGGTTCCTCAAGCCTTCCAAAACGTTCCCTTTCCTGCGGGGTGAATTCCGCTTCCATTTCTCTGGCGGAACTGGCGTACCCCTCGCGCGAATGCTCTGCCGTCAGCAGTACGGGCGGGGGGGACTCCTGAATTGCCCGCCCGTTCCGCAGGTATTGGATCAGATGCGAAAGATTGGGGGCGCACAGGCCCGCGATTTGAGAGGGAAATATGGGGGGGCAAAGCTGCTGAATGTCGTCGCCTGCGAGAACCCCGACAATCACAAGGTCGGGCTTCAGCACGGGTATTGCGTTCTCGGCAATGACGGCGTATTCGTCCGGTCCGGCAGCGGGCTTCCCCAGGTTCAGTATTTCGATGTCCATGCCCCGCGCGCGAAGATTCTGCTCAAGACGCCTGCACCAGGTCTCCCCGGCATTCACTCCCCAGCCATAAGTGAAGGAATCGCCGATGGCCACGGCGCGGTATCTGCACGTCTTCCTCAACGGCGTTTCCCGATCCCGGAAACCTAGCGAATTGATCTCCTCTGTGTACTTAAAATCATACATGTCAAATTCGCTGTTGAGGTGCGGCACGAAAAGCAGCCCCATGTTCCCCGGCCAGAGCTGCGGTGTAAGCCATGCGCCGGCAAGAAGATCGCATCCGCGAACCGCATAGAACGAAAACAGCACGGACGCCACGGCAAGGCCCGGGTTCACCAATCGTTTCATGATCCGTTTCATTCCGTTCCCTCTCGCCTGCCCGGGCCGCACAGACGGGCCCATCCGATCCGGATCGGGCTGCCGGCCACAGAAACCATGTTGCGCAGCTTGAAAGCCGCACCGGCCCCCTGAGGCCGTTACGTGCCGGGCGCCTCGACCCCGACATGGGCTGTTCCCCTGGTGATTGGCCGCGTGATCAGTTCCGCCTCACAGGCAAAGCCCCGCGTGCCGACATGGCATTTTACCACATTCTCGCGCCGGTGAATGACGGTGCCGTTACGGTTTGGCCGCGTCGCCAATCTGTTTCGCCACCCAGGCCGTAATCGCGTCCGCATAGAGCGCATGTCCCCGCGCCGTCATATGGCGGTCCAGTTCAAAGTAGAGATCCTTCTCATCGGCGTGTTTGCGGAATTCTTCCGTCACGCAGTGGAAGGGCACGCCCGCGCGTTCGGAGGCCCACTGCACGGCCTCGTCCGCGGCGTTGGCTTTGAGCATTTCCGGAACCATCTCGAATCCGATCCTCTGGACGTTCCTGTTCGCCGCCTTGTTCACATAGAAACCTTCAGGTATGGACACGGCCAGCGTCCGCGCGCCATGGTGCCGCGCCGCCCGTTCAATCCGCCGAAAGTCCAGAAATGCCAGACAGCGCCTCACCCAACCCAGGTCCTCCAGGCGCAGCGTGTCCATGAAGTAGTCGGGCGAACCGGTGCTGTGGCTAAGCAGCCAGGGATTCAGACGGCCTTCCCGAAACAGCTTCCGTATGGGTTCCTCAATCTTCTCAAAGCGCTCCCGTTGTTCCGGGGTGAACCGCTCCTCCAACAACTTGGCGACGTTGACGTCTCTCTCGCGCGCCTGCCCGGCCGTCATCGGCGGCGTTGACCAGGAACGCTTAAGCATCTGCCTGTTCCGCAGGTAACTGGCCAGATGCGCCAGATTGGGGAAATTCTGGTTCAAAAGGCGCGTGGGATTGAGCGGAAAGCCAAGCTGCTGAAGATCATCGCCGGCCAGGACGCCGACAATCACGATGTCGGGCTTCAGCAGGGGTATCGCGGTCTCGGCAAGGGCCGCGTATTCGTCCGGTCCGGCTGCCGGCTTGCCCAGGTTCAGTATTTCGATGTCCATACCCTGCGCGCGAAGATTCTTTTCAAGGCGCTTGCACCAGGTCTCCTCTATGTTCACCCCCCAGCCATAGGTGAAGGAATCGCCGATGG
>CAIXUF010001199.1 GCA_903922535.1 Candidatus Hydrogenedentota bacterium | reverse complement strand
TCATCGGCGATTTCCGCCGTCTGTACTTTTACGCGTGGGTGTTCTTTCTTCCGCTGGGTTTTCGCTACGGCCGCATGCAGTTGCGCGTGATTGCCCCCGCCCTGGTTGCCGGGTGCGGCATAGCGCTTCTTTTCGGGCTGTTCCGGCTGGTCACGGGACACTGGTTCTACCCCAACGACGAGGTCAACATCTTCCCGCGCCTGCTGGTCGATGACGAGGTGGTGAGCCTTGCCCTCCTGGTGGCCTATTGCACGGCGCTGCTGATGACGGACCGGTCCCGGCAAATCAAGCTGGCGGCGTCCCTGCTGGCGGCGGTGGCCGCGGCGCTGATGTGTTTCAGCGGCTGGCGCATGGGCATTGCCGAGGCGCTGCTGGCCCCGCTGCTTGTGGTCACGATCATGGCGCGCAACCGGGGACGGGGGGTGGTTGGCATCGGCGCGCGCCTCGGGGTGGTGGTGGTCGTGCTGGCCGTCGGCGTGGGCGGCGCGTTCTATCTGTTTTCGGGCAAGGCGGACAAGGTCGTTTTCATGCTCAAGGAGCGCGTCGCCCGCTTTGGCACGCCCATGGCCTCCAGTTCCGATGCGCGCTATTACGCCTACCGCCAGGCGCTGGAAAACTATGCCGAACACCCGGTCCTTGGCACCGGCCTCGGCAACGACCTTGTTTATCCCAAGAAGACCACCGGGGGCACTTTCGAATACAGACGGGGAACGACGCACAACATCTTTCTTGACCTGCTCTACCAGACGGGCCCGGTGGGCCTGGGCCTTTTCCTTTCCATACACGCGCTGTTTTCGCTGCACCTGTGGCGGCGCATCCGCCGCATCGACCCGCTCTATGAACCCGCGGCCGTGGCGCTTTTTGCCGGATACCTGTGCACGCTGATGCACTATTCCTTTGAACCCGCCTGGGTGTCGGGGCTGGTGGTGCTGTACATGAGCATGGGCCTGGTCGTGGTGTTGCTGCGCGAGCGGCAGCCGGACGTCCCCGACGGCGGGCGGGAGGCGACCGCCGGATGAGCCGGTTTGGCAAGACCCTGGGCCACACGTTCATTTACATGGCCGGGCTGGTGCTCAACCGCGGCGTGGCGTTCCTGCTCGTGCCGCTGTTGACCCGCGTGTTCTCGCCGGAGGACTTTTCGAGGTGGGACGTGTGCAACACCATTCTGGTGCTGCTTTTTCCCATGCTCGATTTCGGCATGGCTCCCGCTGTGCTCCGCTTTTACCACGAGTATCCCGACCGGCGCGACAAGCGGGCCGCGTTCAACACAAGCCTTATTTTCGTCACAGGATTGCACGTCCTGCTGGTGGTGGCCGGGCTCATCGCGGCGCCGTGGCTGTCCTGGGCGGTGTTTCGTTCGCCCGAATATGCCGGGCTGATCCGGATTGTCGTGCTGCTGGCCAGCGCCACCGCGCTGGGCAAGCAGGGACTGTCGCTGCTGCGCACCATGGAGCGCAGCGTTGCCTACGCGGGACTCAACGTGGTGCGCGGATTCATCGGTCCCTCCGTGATCGTGACGCTGGTGCTGGGCTTCCGGATGGGCGTGGCCGGGGCGCTTTGGGGCGACCTGGTCGGGCTGGTCTTCCTTGCCGGCGCCACGCTGTGGGTGTGCCGGTCCTGGCTGCGGCCCGTCTTCCGCATGGACATTCTGCGCGACATGCTGCACTTTGCGCTGCCGCTGGTGCCCGTGGGGGTGAGTGTTGCCCTGCTGCTGATGGTGGATCGCCCTTTCCTGCTCCGCGTGATGGACCTCAAGGACATGGCCCCCTACAGCCTCGGGTTCCGCGTCGGCATGCTGATGGCGCTGTTCACCCAGTCGCTCCAGTTGTCCTGGCCGCCCTCGGCGATGACCATGGCCGCCAAGCCCGACGGCGGCGCCAGGGAAATTGTGCGCACGGGCTACCTGCTGCAGGTGGTGCTGTTTGCGGGCGCCACGGCCATTGCGTGCAGCACCCCCGAACTGCTGCGCATCTTCGCGCCCAAAACCGGCTACACCGGGGCTGCCAGTGTGATACCCTGGATTGCCTACTCCTACGCCATCAACGGCGCGGTGCAGGTGGTCAATGCGGGCATCGGCATTTCCAAGCGGACGATCTGGTCGATGTGGACCACGCTGCTTTCCTGCGCGCTCAAGCTGGCCATCACCTACTGGTTCATTGTCCATTTCGGAATCGTGGGCGCGGCGGCCTCCACGCTGATTGCCTTTGCCTTCCAGTTGGCGCTCACCTATCTCGTCACGCAGCGCATTGTCTATCCGCTGCCCCACGACATGCGGCGCATCCTGGCCCTGTATGGGGTGTCCGGCCTGTGCATGATTCTGATCCTGGCCGTTTGCGGGCTGTCCGGGCTGCCCTCGCTGGGCGCGCGCGCCGCCATCATGGCGGCCTTTGCGCTGACTGGATGGTTTGGCCTGCTGAACGGCGCGGACCGGGCCTCGGCCCTTTCCATGGCCCGCGGGCTGTTGCGCCGCATGGGTTTGGGACGCTTCGCCAGCACGGGATGACGGCGTTCTCCGGGCTGTGGTAGGCTAACACGGACGATCAACCAGCCAATTGGCGCAGGCGTTCTCATGGAATACGGGACACTCCAAACAAAGAAGACCACCGTAACCATTACGAAGACGCGCGGACCTGCCCTTTTTGAGTGCGTGCGGCCATGCCGCCGCTTTTCTTTGCCGGGGGCGGCTGTCCCACATCTTCCCGGTACCGCGTCATGAACCCGCCCCGCTTCGCCGACATTGTCTTCCCCCTCGCCGTGGACCAGGCGTTTACCTACTCCGTGCCGGAATCACTGCGCGACCGCACCCGGCCCGGCATGCGCGCCCTGGCACCCATGCGCAACCGTATTGAGGCGGGCTACATCGTTGCCGTCAGCGAGACCACCGCCGTGGAGAAGGTGCGGCCGCTGGTGGACCTGCCGGATGACGAGCCCGTATTCACCCCCGAAATGCTGTCGCTCTGCCGCTGGATTGCGGACTATTACTGCTGTGCCTGGGGCGAGGCGCTCCAGTGCGCGCTGCCCGCGGGCGTGAAGGGTGCCGTGCGCGTCCGCTACCGCATTGTTGATCCCGACGGCGACCCTGGACGCCTTTCGGAGAAACAGACCGCCGTGCTGGTCGCGCTGCGCGCGCGGCCCGCTGACCG
>CAIXUF010001198.1 GCA_903922535.1 Candidatus Hydrogenedentota bacterium | reverse complement strand
TGGCCGTTCATCGAGATCATGCCGGTCCCGCTTTCTCCGGAAGATGCGGCCTATCTGGAGGAGTGCCGCCGCGTCGTGGACTACGCGCAGCAGAAACACGGCATGGAAGTGTGGATCATGCAGTGCACCAACCGGGTCGCGAAAGACCGCTGCGGCGTGGCGGATCCGCGGTTGCGCCCCTATTGGCGCCCCGCACAGGAGGATCTGAATCCCGGAAACCCCGATCACCTTCAGTCCATCCTGACGTCGCGGGAAGCCATGTACCGCATCGTCAACAATGCGGACGGGGTGTGCAACATCGACTCCGACCCCGGCTTCTGTCCGGGGAGCCCCCTTGATGACTATGTGAAGGTCTTGCAGGGCTGCCGGACCCTGCTTGACCGCCACAACATCCACGGAAAGCAAACGAAACTCATCAACTGGATGCTGTGGGGGTGGGGTCGTCAGACGATGGGCGTCGAGGGCCTTCCCGAACACCAGCGGCGCACGCTGCAGGACATCAAAAAGGGGCTGCCGGAGCCGTGGGAATTGATCTGCTCACAGTTTGGATTCCTGCCGCCGGATCAACATTTCTTTCTTCCCGTCTGCCGGGAAGAACATGTGCTCGAGAAGGCCGTCTTCCTCCCCTACGGGATTATCGAGTTCGAGCCCTCCTACCCGAAAACCAACCTGGAGATCGACGGCATTCGGGAGACCTTCGACCATCAGGTCGACCCGTTCCCTGAACTCGCCGGTGCCATGGGCAATGTGCAGACGCCGCTGCTCCAGTTCCCCGATGTGTATTTCTTCACCTTGATCCTGTTTGACGCGGACTACCGGAAGCGATCCGAGCGGGACGTGATGCTGGACTTGGCGCGCCATATATATCCTGAACAGAGACAGCTTCTTGCCGACTGTTACCTGGCGATGAAGGAGCCTGACGCGGCCAAGGTGGAGGCGTTGGCCAATCAACTTGACGGCGTGATCAAAGAAGACAAACTCGGGCCTGGCGGTGTCTTTGGCCGCAAGCTGTTTCCCGATTCCCGCATTGTGGCCAAGAGCCTGCTGCTGCAATTGAGGTTGCGGGCGGCGCAGGAATCGCTTGTGCAGGGCGTTACGGCCACCACGCCAAAGGCAGCGTGTGAAAAGCTGCTGTGCAACTACTTCGACGCCTACCTCGCGTGGGACACCACGCACGGCTGGCACACGCTCTGGGGCTGGGACAAATGGCCGCCCGCCGATTCGAGGTTTCCAGCTGTGGCAGAAAGGATGCGCGCGGGTCTGGGCGGCAGATCGGAAGTGGACGCCTGTCTGGAGCAGGTTGCTCAAACGTTGTCCGCCAAATATGACGAGAAAATCGTAAGGGAAGGCTGCATGGCTCCCTGGAAGAAATAGGAGCAACGGCCGGACCGGCATGAAGAACCGTCCTTTGCCCGTCGTTTGTGTTTGGATATGCGGACTCATATCATGTCTTGCGGAACGTGAAGTTGCTTTCAACGCGAGGGATATCCAATGGGTTTCATGACTGGGGTGGTGGCGCTTGTGCTTGCGGCGGGATTTTCCGCCGGGGAATCGCAGGGACAGCAGGTCATGCTGACGGCATCGGTGCTTTCGCTGGACGGTGAGTGGCTGTTGGCAACGGACGCCCACAATGAGGGACTGTCCGGCGAATGGTTTCAGTCGCCCCGGCCGGAGGCGGTGAAGACCAGCGTTCCGTGGATCATCCAGGACGCCTTCCCGGGCTATCATGGGCTGGCATGGTACTGGAAAACGTTCCAAGCGCCGCAGAATCTGCACGTGAATGGCCGCTATTTGCTGCGCTTCTGGGCGGCGGATTATAAGGCCGATGTGTGGGTAAACGGCCGGCCGGTGGGCGGACACGAAGGGGGGGAAACGCCCTTCACGCTGGATGTGACCGATGCCGTCAAGCCGTGCGCGGCCAACGTCGTGGCTGTGCGCCTGTTGAACCCCTCGCACGAACCCATTGACGGCATTGTGCTGAACGAAACCCCGCACCGCAACAAGGTGATTCCGTACTCGGGGGGCGGCTCATTTGACCACGGCGGGCTGGTGGATTCGGTCGAGTTGATTGTGAGCCCCGCGCAGCGCATCGACGATGTGTTTGCCGAGCCGGACGCGGTCACGGGCGACGTGCGGGTGCATGCAAGCGTGAACAACACCGCCAAAAACGGCGGGCCGGTTCGCATCGAGTTTACGATTGCCCCGGCAATGAGCGGGGAGACGCTTCATTCCGTTGCCCTGTCCCAATTCCTGGTGCCAGGCGCGAATGAAGTGAACGCCGTTCTCCACGTGGATTCACCGCACCGGTGGCAGCTCAATGAGCCCGTGCTGTACCGCGTCACCGTGCGCGTCGCGGCGCAGGGCGCCAACTCCTGTGACGAGCTTTCCGTGCGGTGCGGTTTCCGCGACTTTCGCTTTGAGAACGGTTACTTCCGTCTCAACGGCAAGCGGCTGTTCCTGCGCTGCTCTCATACGGGCAACCACTCCCCCGTGGGACTTCAGATGCCGCCCGATCCCGACATGCTGCGCCGCGATCTCATCAACGTGAAAATGATGGGCTTCAACGCGATTCGCTTTATCGCCGGCGTGCCCACGCGCTTTCAGTTGGACCTCTGTGATGAAATCGGCCTGATGGTGTACGAGGAACACTTCGGAAGCTGGTGTCTGGCCGATTCCCCGAAAATGGGCGAACGGTTTGATCGCGGCCTCGTTGAGATGATCAAGCGCGACCGCAATCATCCCAGCGTGACCATGTGGGGGCTGCTGAACGAAACGGGCGACGGAACCGTGTTCCGCCATGCCGTGGACACGCTTCCGCTGGTGCGCGAGTATGACAAGACCCGCCTCGTCATGCTCAACAGCGGGCGTTTCGACGGGCAGAACGGCAATGCGACGACCGGGATGGAAACGTGGCGCGCCGCTTTTGACTCGAATCCAAACATCATGCACAACCCGACATCAACCACCAAGAAGGCCCTGGGCATCACCTGGACCCCCGGACAGTTCTCCATGCATCCGGGACAGAAGGGCGAGTATCCCGCGCTGCGGTGGGTGTGTCCCGCCAGCGGCGCCTATGCCGTCAAAGGTGCCTTTTCAAGCATCGCCGAGCATGCAACCACGGACGTGCACGTTCTTCATAACGGT
>CAIXUF010001197.1 GCA_903922535.1 Candidatus Hydrogenedentota bacterium | reverse complement strand
CGTGATCGCGTTGGCGGTGCGGCCGACGAAGCTGTGCTTGCCTTTGGCGTCGGAGGTGCGGAAATTTGCCAGCAGACAGCGGGCCAGCGTGCCGTTCCAGCGCGGCTCGTGGAGCAGGCTGGCCGCGGCCATGCAGGCGAGCATCGCGCGGGCGTTGTCGTCGCCCCAGTAGGCATCGGGGCTGTCCAGCGACCAGCCCACGAGGCCGTAGGAGGGGCTTTCCGGGTTGGCGCGCGGTCCCTGCGTCAGAATGGAATCCTTGCAGGCGTAGTCCAGCAGGTGCCGCGCCGTTTGCGCGCGCGGCGGGTCCCCGTTGACGGACGCGGCAAAGGCCATCGCCATGGCGGCCTCGTTCATGCAGTCGTTGCGCACGGCGTAGCGCATGGGCTGGCTGCCGTCGAGATGAATCGTTGAACTGAAGCCCTCCAGCATACCCAGGGAGCCGTCGCCCATGGGCCAGTCGGCCGCGGGTCGTTTACGGACCGTGTTGTATTTCAGCGCCCAATCGAGCGCTTCCTTGGGCCACTCGTCATGACGTAGCACACGGCTTTTTGTGTACCAGTTCACGGCGCGTGTCAGGGCCTGCAACTCGGCGTCGGGCGGCAGCGTTTCGTCCGCGGCATAGGCGGGATGCACCGTCGGCGTCCACCGCAGCACGGGAAGCGGTTGGCCCGGCTGGAGCCACCCGAGAATCATTTTCCAGATGGCGGCCCAGGCCTCCTGGGGCATGTAGCGGCCGGTCACGAAATGGCTCAGTTTCGTGGTGGCCACCAACATTCCGCCGTTCGCATGCTCAAACAGCACCGGCAGGGACGGGGTGTCCTTGAGTCCGAACACGGCCTCATTCACACCGGCCACCTTGGCGGCAACAAGATGCGGATGGGGAACCTCCATCTCGACAATATGGCATCCGTTCATCTGCGCCAGGCGCATGGGAGGCAGTGCCGCACCGAAGGCATCGGACACCACCACGACGCGTTCGAGCTTCGTCTCCCTGGACGGACCCACCTTCATGTCGGGCAGGGCTGTGGGATACTCAACGTACAGGCGCAACCGTTTCTTCAGGGCGGCATCAACCACGGCCGGCGTAATGTTGGTCGTCTTGTCCGGATAACCGTCGGCGAGCATCAACACGCCCGCGCCCTCGGGCGCTTCATTGACCGCCTTTTCGGGTGTGTCGAAGCGCTGAACCGCCATCTTGCAGTCCGCCGCGACGCGGAGGAGATCATTGTCTGGAGCGCAGCAGAAGATGAGCGGGACGGGTGTTTCCGCCATCACCGCAACGCCGGAAAAGACGAACAGCAACACCGCCCCCATGGGAAACCAGGTTGTCCAGTATCCGTTCATGTCTGGTGAGTGTTCCTTACTGCTGTGCGCGGGCGGCCCGGATCTCCGCCTCGGGCAGCGTGGGCCGGAACGGGGACTTTTGCAGGCCTATTTGATCGAAGGGAATGGGGACGAACCCTGAGTCCTTCACGACGGGCGCATCGGGCTTGAGCGTGAAATCGCCGGCTTCGGAGTTCACGAAATTCTCTGCGGCGGGATCGAGAATGTTGCCCTCCAGCACGTTGGTGCCCTTGTCGCGCAGAAGGAACGTGCCGCATTTCCAGACGATGTTATGGCGGAGCGTGTTGACGTCCACGTTCTCATTCAGATGGGCCAGTTCGGGATAGCGTTTCACGTAGAGGTCGGCGTCAATCTTCGGGGACTCCATGGTTTTCGCGGTGAAGTCGGCCCAGCGCTTTTCGCCCCAGGGCGAGAAGCTGACGGCCTGGGCGCAGTCGGCGAAGATGTTGTTCTCCAGCAGGTTGTCCTTGCCGCCGTGAATCTGCACGGCGCCAAAGCCCAGTTTGCCGGCGGCGCTTTTGTAAAAGATGTTGCCCTGGATGAGCACGCCCGAGATGGCGTCGTCGAGGCGGATGCCCGCCTGGCCGCAGCCCAGGTCCTCGCCCGTGCGCCGCCAGTTGCCGATGTGGTGCCAGTAGTTGTGGCGGAACACGTTGCCGCGGTAGGTGGGGTCGCCCCACAGGTCCGCGCCGCCCTGGTCGTCCGACTCCAGCAGCACGTCGTGCGCCTCGTTGCACTCCACGGTGTGGTCGTTGCCGTTGACCCGCATGGCGCTGCTGTTGATGTCGTGCATGAGGTTGTGCGCGACGCGGTTGCCGACGCCGTCGACCACCACGGCGGGCGTGTAGGTGTGGTCAATGCGGGACAGATGGTGGATGTGGCAGTTCTCAACGATATGACCGCCGGGCGTGAGGGTCTTGCGGTCGCCGCCGGTGATCAGCACGCCGCCGCGTCCCATGGCGAAGATGTCGCAGGAGAGGACGCTGACCTGTTTGCCGCCGGTGACAGCGATGCCGTTGCCGCCGCAGCGCCGCACGGTGCAGCCCGCGAAGACGCAGTCCTGGCAGTCCTTCGCCAGCACGGCGTCGCCGGCGGCCAGTTCCCAGGTCAACCCTTGAAAACGGACCCGCGCCGTGCCTTCCATGCGCAGCAGCGGTTCGGCGAACAGGGAGAGCGTCACCTCGGTCGCGGCGGGATCGGAAGGCGGCAGGAAATAGAGCATACTTCCCGCGCGGTCGAGATAGTACTCGCCGGTCTGGTCCATTTCGGAAAGCAGGTTCACCGCATAGTAGCGCGCGCCCTTGCGGTAGCCGTAGCCGTGAGGCGGTCCGGCGAGCGTGATTTCATGCTTGTCCGCGTCGATGGCCGCAATGCGCTCATAGGAGTCGGACCAGTCGAAGAACCAGTAGCCGTAGAGCAGGGAATCCTTCTCGTCCTTCCAGCGCGCGGGCCGGTCGCCCTCGTACACGAAGCGCCCCACCTTGCTGCCGGGCATGCCGTTTACCTGGTGTCCGTCCTGCACGCAGGTGTCGACCACGTGCATCATGCCATCGTTGGGATAGCGGGCCATGGTCATGGGCTCGCCGTTGAAGAACAGCTCGGGGACGGGATGCGTCGTGAATCCGTTGCCGCTGCCCGCGCCGCCGAGCACCAGCGGCTCCTGCGGCACGGCCACGCCCTGCGCCTTCAGGTCGCACTGCACGGCCTTGCCGCGCGCCTCCTCAGGCAGCCGCGCGAGGACGGCGGCGTCGGTGACTGGAACGAAATCTTTCAGCGTTGCGCCGCCGCAGAAGACGGGCGTCTCGCCGTCGGCCGCGCGGTAGACGATGGGCTCATCAACGGAACTTGAATGTTCCGGTCCCAGCACGAAGCTCTGGCGCACCGCGTATTTCCCGCCATGCACGAGGATTGTCATGGGGCCTTCCAGAATCCCGGTCGAAATATTAATGTCGCGCATCCGATCGCGCGCCTGTTCCAGCGTGGCGTAGGGGTGGGCGGCGCTTCCGTCACCGTCCGGGGTGCCGGAGAGGGACACGTGCAGCGTCACGCCGGGGCCTGAAGCTGGCTGGGCCATCACGGCGCTGAAGGCG
>CAIXUF010001196.1 GCA_903922535.1 Candidatus Hydrogenedentota bacterium | reverse complement strand
GCTTCACCGCGCCGGGCGCTACTTCGACGCCAGCAGTCCTATGGCGTTGGCAATGAGCTTGTTGCAGGGGGCCGGGCCGTCGGGCTGGTATTTCTGGAACTCGGCATGGCCGTCCATGTACAGGACATTCGAGCCGCCGGGAATGTGATTGAACAGGGAATCCGAACCGGTGTTGGAAAGCATGTCGGAGCCCACAATGATCTGGCTCTGCCCGGTGCTGGTCGAGCCGGCATTGTTGATGTCGGTGATAAGGAAGCGCTCGATGCCCTCCTTGAGGCGGTAAATCGTGTTGCTGCGGGCGTTGCCGCTGCCCGGATAGAACAGCAGCGGGGAACCGGCCACATCTTCATCCAGCTTGGCGGTATCGGGCGCCCATCCGTCGGTGGTCTGGTTGACCCGCATGTAGATGGAGATCAACTGTGCGGGCACCTGGAACGTTTTTCCGCTCACGGTGAGGGGTCTCATGTCGTCGGGCTGCGTGAGTTTCTGAACGTCGGCAAGGTCAATGACAAAGCCCCAGTAGAGGTAGCTCACGTCGGTCTGGGCGAGGGCGTTCCGGTACGGCGCGCATCCGGGCTCCTTGGCGATAATGTCATCCGTGATCTGGGTCACCCCGCCCTGCCGCGCGCTGGAGGGGCAGTTCAGCACCTTGACGTCGGTCAGGTATTCGGGATAGAGCGCGTTTCCGGAGAAACCGATGGCCGGATAGCTGTAGTGGCCGTTGCAGTTTGGGTCGGGGTCGATCACCGCCCCGTCCCACTTGGGATATCCCTGCATGGGCGGATATTTCTGCCCCTTCGACTCGCCCGAGTACATTTTGAGCACAATGCCCATCTGCTTGAGATTGTTCTGGCAGGAGGAGCGGCGCGCCGCCTCGCGGGCGCGCGCAAGGGCCGGCAGCAAAATCGCGGCCAGAATGCCTATGATTGCAATCACGACAAGAAGTTCAATCAGCGTGAAACCGTGCATCTGCTTCTTCATTGTAGGGACTCCCGTATGTAACCCGGCTTAAAATGACCCGCGCAGCACCTTGCCTCGCATGCATCATCCTAACGTAGTGCCGACCTCTTGTCAATGGTGAGGTTTGCAGGGTGAGGTTTGCAGGACAGCGCGGCGTGAAATGGGAATCAGGGAAATCCGGCATGGCCGGTCTCGGTGCGTTTTGACAGAGTTCCCCCTTTGGGGTGGTTTAGGGGCAGGTCAGGGGCGGGCGTCAGCAGCGGTTACGAACAGGGGTTCCCGGCTGCGGGTGGTTACGGGGGCGCTTTTGCGAAGCGTATCTGGAATCTTGGGCCGTCGGGGGCGAAGGTCTCTTCGGGGATGGGCGTGTTGCGCAGCGACTCGGGCAGGAGCATCGCCATCACGGTGAGATGGCCGACCGGGCCGGTCATGTCGCTGCGCGCGAGCAGTTGCATGAACAGGTGGGCGATTGGGGGCAGCGCGTACATGCACAGCATCAGTTCGGGGTCTTTGCAGCCGCAGAAGTGTTCGAGTTCGTAGCCGGTCTTTTGCTCGTTGAATCCCTGGTTTTCAATAACCCAGCGCCGCCGTCCCCCGTCGGCGATTGTTTGGACGTTGTCCGGTGTCACGTTGAAGTTGGTCAGATAGGCGAACGTGGTGGTCTTATCTCCTCGCACATGACAAAGTCGAGGCGCTGCCCCTGGTAGTCCAGGTCGGCAACCCAGGTGTGCACCTGTTGGACCCGCTTGCCGTCCCGCGCAAAGGTCCGGGAGATGCGGTTTCCCGGGAGCAGTTTGAGCAGCTCCATGGCCTCGCCGTACAGGGTGGAGCCGGAGCCCTGCTTGAAGCGGCAGACGAACTTGTGCCCGCAGTCCCCGATCTCCCTGAACACGGGTCCCTCGCAGTACAGGGAGTCGAGCAGGTGCACGATGGGTTCCCTGGGGAACTTCAGCACAGGGCTGAGCGAGGCGGCGAGCAGGGGGATTTGCTGCCCAATCCGGGCCAGCAGCGTCTGTCTCTTTTCTTCGGGCGACTTCATTGGCGGACCTCCATAATCTCAGTATACATACTTAGACTCTGGCTGTTAAGAAAATGTGCGCCCCGCATCGGGGGCGCACAAAACAGCAATGGGGTTGTTTCACAGGACGGGATTGGCGCGAAGAATCTTCCATTTCACACCGCTGTTTTCAGGCACTTTCCCGGTGTTTCCCGTGATCCCTGTTTAGCGGCCTTTTGGGCGGCCTTTTTTGCGGCCTTGACCTTTAGCCCCAACTGAACTATTATGATTGTGGGAAACTCATAAGGAGACGTGTCGTGCGCAGATTTGCCTTGAACCTTTGCCTTGCCGCCGTGTCCGCATGCATGCTGGCCGCCGGTCCGGCCCGGGCCGACGCCTATGTAATCAATTTCGACACCGTGATGAACCAAATGGCGACGAGCGCCATCTGGGGAATCATCAGTAATCCGCCTTACAGTGTGCTGCCGAGCGACTTTACGCTGAACCCGGCGAAATGCGACGTCAACGGCGGCTTTGACATCTCGCAGACGCCGATCGTGCTGTTTCCCAACGGCATACTGGACAGCGACGAGTTTGCCGTGATCGCCGCGATACTGGGCGATCCGTCCTATGACTGCACGTCCACGGGCGGCACGTCGCACAAACAGGTGCATGACGCATGGAACCGCGACTTTGCCCAGACGTGGAAGGATCTCGGCGGCACGGGCACCCCCGGCACGGAGATCGGCAAAAGCACCATAATGAGGATGATCCCTAATCTGGAGTATTTCTTTACGGGCGCGATCGTTCTCGGCGACCAGGACACGCTGGCGTTCCCGCTGTTGCTCGTCAATATCATCAAGGGCAACGAGTCCGTGTCCAGTCTTCTGGGCGGCAACACCATGTCGGTGCCCAACATGGACAACTACACAATACTGTATCCCTACCTGGGCTGGTGCGGCGACGTGGACGGCGACGGCTGCTCCAATTACAATGAGTACCAGTGGACAAAGGGCAAGGGCGGCAGCCGGGCGGATTACCTTGCCGCAGTGCTGAACCCGTCCGTGTTTGACCCCGCGCACACCCATGACCGGATATGCGACGGCACGGGCGGGCTGCTGGGCGAATACTTCTCCGACGAGCCCACCAGCACCCGCAAGCTGACCAACCTGCGGGCCACCCGCTTTGATCACCAGGTGACCTTTGACTGGGGCAACGGCGTGCCCCACCCCGACGTGCCCGCGAACAACTTTTCCGTGTGCTGGACCGGCTTCGTCACCCCGATGTACAGCGAGACCTATGATTTCCTGGTCCGCACCGACGATGGTGTGCGGCTGTGGGTGAACGATGTTCTGATGGTGGACCAGTGGAACGACCACGGGTCCACCACCTACACCGGCACCACCTCGGCCCCGCTCACGGCGGGGCAGCCCTACTCCATCCGGATGGATTTCTACGAGAACGGCGGGGACGCCGTCGCATGGCTGGGCTGGGAAAGTGCCAGCCAGCCGCGCAAGGGCATCTACGAGATGTATCTGACGCCCGGCAACGGCATCGGAGACCGCGGCAAGGACTGGATTCGCAATCCGGGCAACGGCCACTTCTACAAGCTGACCCCGCCGTTGTCGTGGACCGACGGCAATACGCTGGCGGGCCAATGGGGCGGCTACCTGGCCACGATCAACAATGCGGAGGAGAATCAGTGGTTGCGGTACATGTTCGGCCCCTTCACGAACATCATGCTCACCGGGGCCAACGACGTGCAGACCGAAGGGCGGTGGGTCTGGGCGGAAAACGGCGCCAATTTCTTCAACGGCACGTTCAGCGCGGGGGCGCCGGTCGCCCCGTGGTACTGCAACTGGGCCAATCTGGAGCCAAACAACGGGAGTCCCTCCGAGAATGCGGGCGGAATCTATAACGACACCGGCCTCTGGAACGACTTCTCCCCCACGGCACCGCAGTACTGTCTGGTGGAAAGCGACACGGGCCGCATCAACATGAGTGGTCCAACGCCGAACAATGCAACCATCCGTGAGGGCAACTCCATCACGATGCAGGTGGAAGTGCTGCATCCGTTTGGACATGTCCTCTACCAGTGGCGCAAGGACGAACAGGACATCCAAGGGGCCAATGAGGCCGTTTACACCATAGAAGACGCGGTCATCGACGATACCGGCAAGTATACCTGCGTCGTCTCCGACGACAGCCCCGCGGAACAGGTAAGCACTGCGATGCAGCTTGCCGTATTGCCCGCGGTCAAGATCCCCGTGCTGTCCGCCTCCGGGCTGGCGGGCCTGGCGCTGGTGCTGGCCGCAATGGGGGCACGACGGCGCAGGTCGTAGACGGACCGTACGGACTCCATGAACCTGCAAACGGCTTCGGCTTCAGGACGGGTCTTCCGAAGCCATGAATGCCGCAGACTTTACGGAAAAGAATGGACACAAATCCGAATCACCCGCCTGATTAAGTCCATATCGTCCATGCCGTCCATATAGTCCATGGCTTAAGTGAGCCATGGCCGACCCAACTGCCGTTTCCAAAATGGATGGCAAGAACTCAAGGAACCCAAAGGACGTTGCCGGAAATCAACTCCTTGGAGAGGACTGGCCTTGTCATTTCCGTCCTTTTCGTCCTTCCACCCGGGGTTGACTGCCGCAACATCCACCGCCCTGTTTCGGCTCGCGGGTTTAAGACGCGGGCGCAGGGGTGGGTGCCCCGGCCGCGATATTGAGGGTGCGGATCAAATACACATCGTCGCCCCGGAATGACCAGGGACGGCGGATGGTGTTGGGCTCGACGGCCATGTGGTCGGGCCGGACGGGCACTCCGGGCAGGCTCGGCAAGCCCAGCAGCCGCTCTTCGAACCTGAACGCGAGCGGAGCCGCCGGGTCAACCTGAAACGTGATGTCGGCGCCTTCGGGGGGAAAGCCCCTGAAGTTCATGTTCCAGTCCCTGCCGCCGCCATCCACCTTCTGGCCGAAAACCGTGGCGAAATGGACGGTGTTGTCGGACACCAGCCGAATTCTAAGGTCGAGCGGCCGTTCCGGCGCGGTGACGTGCAGGGTGACAGTCCGCCCTTCCGGCCCCGTGCTGTCGCTGACCAGTTTTGTATCGGGCCCCTCATAGGGCGCCACCGGCGCGGGGGCTTTCCAATACTGCCGGTCATCGCCGGGAACGTACTCGCTGATGGGGCCGCGCGGCGTTGTGGCACCGTCCGACGGGAAGAAGGTGGAGGTCCACGCGTCCAGTTTCTGGTCGTAACTGAACCACGCGGCGCTGCCGGTGTCGAAATCGAGCCCGTAGGCCAGAGAGTTGAGCCTGGGCCGTTCAGCGGTGTGGCCGCTGTTGGCCACGCCATACGCCAGCATCAGCAGCGCCACGCCGACCGCGCAGACCGGAAGCCACCAGCGGCTGGGACTGGTCATCAGCGGAATCTGCGGGATCAGCAGACTCAGGACCGATGCCATGAGCAGGGCCAGTCCGGGCGCCATCATGACCATAATGGTGGACAAAAGCACCTGGTAGGAGGGTGCGACAAGAATAATGCCGGGCACGGCGAAGGCCCCCAGCAGAAACACACGAAGGGGTGAGGCGGGGGCGTCGGCGCGCCACAGAAACGAAACAGCCAGGCCCAGCGAGGCGAAGAGCAGCGGCCATGCGGCAATGTAGCTGCCGCCGGGCATGAAAGCGGGCATAAAATGCTGCAGGGCCGCAAGGGCGGCCACCCACCAGGCAAGCGCGCCCGCCGCAAGATTGGCGGTGCGGGTCCACCGGCAGAATCCCTGGTAGCAGGCCATGAAGACGCCCACGACCAGCGCGGCGAAGGCCCAGCCGTACAGGGTGTTGTGGTTCAGCGCGACCAGGTCGGGCAGATTGGTGATGCCGGAGGTGTACTGGGTGTACAGCTTCTGCGGCCCATAGACCGCGGCCAGCGCGGCCAGCGCGGCCAGCACGGACAGCAGGGCGGTGAGCGCAAAGGCGAGGATGCCCCCGAGAAATCCCGGCAGGGTTATGTGGCCCCGCATCCAGCCCAGTATCACCATGAGCAGGAACACGAGGGCCGCCGCCAGCACGATGGGCGCACTCCACGCCGTCGGATAATAGACCATCCGGGAGCCTATGGTATTGAAATACACCAAGTCGGGTTTCACAAGGTCGCCGTCGAGCGGCAGGTTGCCAAAATGCCGCGCCAGGCCCAGCCCGTAGGAGCCATGGTTCTGCAGGCTGGCCAGACTCATGTGCTCCGGCGTGTCGTTCTTGGTGTGGTACCAGCAGAAGTTGTCGATGAAGGCGACATTGAACCCCTTCAGTCCGCGGTGTTTCGCCGCGGTGAAATCGCTGTTGAAGGGCATCATCTTGTAGACGCCGTACATGAGCGAGCAGGCGCGCAGGTCAACCCCCGCCTTGGCCGCCTCCGGGATGAGCCAGCCGTTGCCCGGACTGGTCTCAAACATCATGGAGGGACCGCCGGTGCCGCGCGCCTCGAAATTCAGAATAAGGCCCACCTTGTCCGCCCACGGGGTGTCCATGAAGGCCCGCGCCCCCACCTCGCCGGACTCCTCCCCGTCGGTGAAGAGGAAAATGATGTCGTTCTTCAGGGGCGGCCCGGCCTTGATCGCCCGCGCGGTCTCCAGCAGGGTCACCATCCCCGATCCGTCATCCGAGGCGCCGGGGCCGTAGGGCACCGAGTCAAAGTGCGCCATCAGCGTGAACGCCTTGGAGTTGGCCGTGCCCGGGATACGCCCAATCACGTTGGTGCAAACTTCAAAGGTCTTCCCGTGGTGACGCCGTGATGCCTGGTCCCCGCGCTGCTCCTCCACCTCCACGCCCATCTCCCTGAGCTTGCCGACGATATAGGCGCGCACGGTGTCGTTGGCCGCGGTTCCCATCGGATGGGGCACCCGGGCCGTCGCCCTGCTGTGCTCTATGGCGCGCAGTGCGGAGAACTCCGCGGGCGGCGCGGTCGCGGGTTTGGGCGCGGGGGCCAGCAGCGCATACGTGGCAAGGAATCCAATCAGCAGGAAGCATCCCGCGACGAGAACCGATTTCACCATCCCTGAACCGCCCTGAAATGCGCAAGAATCCATTTTTCTTCTTCCCGAATTGAATGCCGTCGTGGTCCGGCACCCAAGGTAGAAACACGCCACGACCGCCGTCTGCTCCCAGACACGAAGCCCGGCGACACGTTGCCGTTTGGTGTATGACCATGAATGCGCAGGGCGAGTTTCGCGCACGGCGACAGGCTGCGGCAAACAGCGAATCCCCCCGGATGGCACTGGATAAAGGCGGGGGCTCTTTGTGCCGCCCCTTCGAGGCTCACGGGGAAGGGGAATGTCACGAGCCCAGGGTTCACGCCCTGGGCTCTTTCATGCCGCGCCGGTGGCGCTCCGGACACGAAACATCATTGGGCGGAGAGACCGGAATCGGGAAATGGTCTTCACTGTTCGGAGCGCCGAAGGCGCGGTATTCATTAGCCTGGGCCGTTAGGCCCAGGTGCGAAACGCCTCCCCGAAATTGAGCCCCGAAGGTAGGGGCGGTACAAAGCACCATTCCCCCTAAGTCAGCGCCATTCGGAATCCCCCAGAATGGCCGGACAGGCATCCCATGCGGCGTGGCTTGCCACCGGGTCCTTGACTTGTCAGGACCGCATGCTGCTCCCCGGCCGCCTATTTCCAATGTTCTACGGCGTTAACGTAAATGTGCCGTCGCTCAGGTCCCCTATCGCGTTGTTGTCCCCGGAAATCAGGTGGATCTTGCAGGTGCTGGCCGGCGTCACCCAGGAGGGGACCGTCCAGGAGAATTGTTCCGACGAGGCCGCCGCCGCGCCCAGCCATACCGTGTCCACGCTGTCCACGTTCAGCAGGACCGCCACCGCGCCGGTCACATTGGTCTCGGTCCATGTCACAGAATAGCTTTGGCCCACCGTCCAGGTCTCGCCGCCGTTGGGTGAGGTGACCGCAAGCGTGGGCAGATCCCCCGGCACCGCGATGGTGAAGGTGCCGTCGCTCAGGTCCGCAAAGCGGTTCTCATCGCCGTAGATCAGATGAATCCGGTAGTTGCTGCCCGGCGTCAGTGTTGCCGGAACCGTCCAGGAGAACTGCCCCGAGGCGGCCGCGCCCAGCCATGCCGTGTCTGCGCCGTCCACATTCAGCAGTACCGCCACCGCGCCCGTCAAACCGGTCTGGTTCCAAGTGATGCTGTGGGTTTCGCCCTGCGCCCACGACTCGCCGCCGTTCGGGGAGATGAGCGTGAGCGGGGGCGCGATGATGCTGAAGGTGCCGTCGCTCAAATCCTCTATCGCGTTGTTGTCGCCGGAAATCACGTGGATCTTGTACGCACTACCGGGGGACACCCAGGAAGGAATGGTCCACGAGAACTGCCCGGCTGAAGCGGCCACCTCGCCCATCCACGCGGTGTCCGTGCCATTGTCATTCAGCAGGACCGCCACCGCACCCGTCACGCCGGTCTGGCTCCAGGTGACGGTCCCGGTCCCGCCCTGAATCCACAGTTCGCCGCCGTTCGGCGAGATCAGCGTCAGCGGGGACACGCCGGAGGCAATGGTAAAGGTGCCGTCGCTCAGGTCCTCCACCGCGTTGTTGTCCGCGGAAATCACCAGGACCTTGTACGCGCCGCCCGGCGTCACCCAGGCGGGAAGCGTCCATGCCAGTTGCCCGTCTGAAGCCGGGGCCGCGCCAAGCCACTGGGTTACCACCCCGTTGTCCTCCAAATAGACTGACACGGAGCCGGTCACGCCGATCTGGTTCCAGGTGATGAGGCGGGACTCGCCCTGGGTCCAGGTTTCCCAGCCGTTCGGCGCGCTGACGCCAAGCGTGGCACCGACCGTGATGGTGAACGGGTTCTCGCTCCGATCCTCCACCGCGTTGTTGTCCGCGGAAATCACCAGGATCTTGTACACCATGCCCGCAGGCACCCAGGCGGGAACGGTCCAGAGCATCTGCCCGGCCGAAGCCGAAGCCGCGCCAAGCCAGTCGGTGTCCGCGCCGTTCACGTTCAGATAGACCGACACGTTGCCGGTCACGCCGGTCTGGTCCCAAGTGACCAGGTGGGTTTCGCCCTGCTTCCAGGTCTCGCCGCCGTTTGGCGAAATAACGGTCAGCGGTGATGTTCCGGAGACAAGAGTGAACGGATTGTCGCTGAGGTCCTCAATTGCGTTGTTGTCGCCCGAGACCATATGAATCCTGTACCCGCTACCCGGCGTCAGCGTTGCGGGAACCGTCCACGACATCTGCCCGGCTGAGGCTGCGGCCTGGCCAAGCCACTGCGTGTCTGTGCCATTCTCGTTCAGGAGAACCGCCACCAGGCCGGTCACGCCGGTCGCGTCCCACGTGATGGTTTGCACGGAACGTTGCGCCCAAGTTTCTCCGCCGTTCGGGGAAGTGACGGCAAGACGGGTGTGCGCGGTCACCGTCACCGTTCGCACGGCCTGGACCGCGCTGTTCAAGCCGTCGCCCACGTTGTATGTGACCGTGTAGACGCCGGGCACCGCCGTGTCGACCGTGCCGGCGCGCACGATGCCTGCGCTGAGATCGCCCGCACAGGCGTCGCTGGCCGTCGCGCCAAGCTCCGCGTATGTCCCGCCGCAAGGCACGGTCATCGCCGCCAGGCCGATCAGGGTGATAAGCGGTGCGGTCCGGTCCGCAACCGTCACAAAGCGCACGGCGAGGGTGGTGTTGCTGCCGTCGCTGACGCTGTAGGCCACGTAGTAGGCTCCGGGCACCGCCGTGTCCACATCCGCCTCGGTCACCACCGCCGCGGTCAAATCACCCTTGCAGGCATCCGCGGCCCGCGCGCCCGCGTCCACATAGGGCGTGCCGCATTCCACCGTGGCCGAAGCCGCGCCGTTGAGCGTGATGACGGGTTTCACTGTGTCCGTCACGGTCACCGTCCGGGTCACCTCCACGGCGCGGTTGCCGTAGCCGTCGTCCGCGTTGTAGCGCACCGTGTAGACGCCGGGCGCCGACGTGTTCACCGGGTTGACGACCGTGATGCGGCTGGTCACATTGCCCGCGTATCCGTCATTGGCCGTGGCGCCCGCGTCCGTGTAGGTGCCGCCGCACGCCACCGTGACGGCGGGGGAGCCGTTCAGGGTGATGACCGGAACGGTCGTGTCCGCAACGGTCACCATGCGCGTCATGGTGCTGCTGTTGCCCCTGCCGTCGTTCGCGCTGTAGCTGACCGCATAGGTGCCCGGCACTGCCGTGTTCACGGTCTGGCCGCCCACGGTCACCGTCACCGCGGCCGTGCAATTGTCCGTCGCGGTGGCGCCCGGATCAACGTAGGTGCCGCCATATTCAACGGTGACCGACGGCAAACCGTTCAGCAGGATGACCGGCGCGGTCGTGTCCACCACCGACACAGTTCTCCCGGCATAGGCCAGGTACTTGCCGTCGGTGACGAGATAAAGGATGCTGTAGACGCCGCGCAGGCCGGTGTTCACGCTGCCCGCCACAACGATGCTCCCGGTCAGGTCGCCCATGCAGGCATCCGTTGCCGTGGCGCCCAGTTCGTTGTACACGCCGCCGCACTCAACCGTCAGTGTCGGCGGGCCGTTTATCGTGATGACCGGCGCGGCACGGTCCACCACGGTCACGGTGCGCTGGGCGGAGGCCATGTTCCTGCCGTCGCTGACGAGATAAATCACGGTGTGCGTGCCGGGCACGGCGGTGTTCACGCTGCCCGCCACGATGATGGCCCGGGTCAGGCCGCCCGCGCATGCATCCATCGCGGTGGCGCCCGGGTCGGCATAGGTGCCGCCGCAGTCCACGGTGACCGACGGCAAACCGTTCAGCGTGATGACCGGCGGGGCCGTGTCTGTGACCGTCACCATGCGGGTGGCGCTGGCCAGATTCCTGCCGTCGCTGACAAGATAGATCATGCTGTAGGAGCCGGGCACGGCGGTGTTTACGCCGCCCGCCACGATAACACCCGCGCTCAGATCGCCCGCGCAGGCATCCATCGCTGTGGCACCCAATTCGGTATAGGTGCTGCCGCATTCAATGTTAACCGATGCGGCACCGTTCAGCGTGATGACCGGCGCGGTTCGATCCGTCACGGTCACGGTTCTCATAGCCCGAACGGAAGTGTTGCCCAAGCCGTCTTTCGCATCGTATGTCACGATATACGTGCCCGGCACCGCCGGGTTCACGGTCATGCCGCCCACGGTGACCGGCAGGCCGGACACGCAATTGTCCGTGGCAATGGCGCCCGGCTCGGTGTAGGTCCCGCCGCAGTCCACCATGACCACGGGGCCGCCCACGAGCGTAATCACGGGGGGCGTCATGTCGACCGTGGACAAGATGGAGATGCAGGTGGAGGAGTTGCCTGCCTGGTCTGTCACAGTAACGGTCACCGGCGTCTCTCCCAGAAACACCTCGGTGCCCACCGCGGGAACCTGCGTGATGATGAGGTCTTCCGCGGGGGTCACGTCGTCCGTGGCCTCCACAAACTGGGCAAAGTCCGGCAGCACGGCTCCGCAACGCGCATTCGCCCCATGGATGAAATACCCCCCGCAGTTCGTGATGAGCGGGGGTACAAGGTCAACGTAAGTGAATCCGCCGGGGAGAATGGCCGATGCGCCGTCGGGATTGACCACCTCGACATCCACCACCCCGGCGGCGTGCGGCGGGGTTTCGCAGATGATGTGCAAACCGTCGTCATAAAGCTGCGCGGACACCGCAAGCGCTTCAATGCCGCCGAACAGGACGCGGGTCCTTCCTGCCACGGTGAAGCCTGTGCCAGCAATGTCCACGATGGTGCCGCCAACGGGTGTTCCCTGGTTGGGGTTCAGCGCGGTGGGTGCGGGGAGCAGTTCCGTCGAGAAGGCGGCGGTCACCACCTTGTCGGCATCCAGGACAATCCAGCACTCCGGGAGCGGACTGGAGACGTCACCGCTCCATCCTTCAAATGACCAGTCGGAGGGCACTGCGGCGGACAGCCTAACCCTCTCGCCCCGAACAAACGAATGCGCCCCTTCGGACGGTGTGGTGACGCCAAGACCGGACGGGGAAACCTGCACCGTGAGTGTGACAATGTCTTCCGGTTTTACTGCCCCCTCATACACACCCATGTCGATACCCGCGCCCTGGGGCCGGGTCACGCCGCGGATATCCGTGACGGGAGCGCCGACCTCCGTTCCGGTGTCG
Organism: Candidatus Hydrogenedentota bacterium; assembly: GCA_903922535.1. Next base: position 7,125 of record CAIXUF010001196.1, on the reverse strand, counting down.
ATACAGGGGGAACCGGCCCACAATTGCAGACGGTCTTCGCCGAGATTCACAAACTGCGGGTCCGTGTCAATGTTTCCCGCGCCCGGGTACCCCCCCGCAACACAGGAATAGGTCACTGAAGCTATCGACTGCTGCCCATTATAGTTATACATCTCCGCGCCCCAGTAGGCGCTGTCGCCCCAAAGAATGCAATTCGTCACCACGGGTGAAGAAAAGGGGTAATTGTGCATCCCACCGCCGTAGTCGGCCGAGTTTCCCGTGAATACGCAGTTCGTCAGCGTGGGTGATGTTTCCTCATTGTTGTACATCCCCCCGCCTTGGCCGGCCGAGTTTCCCGTGAATACGCAGTTTGCCAGCGTGGGTGATGCATAAAAGGAGTTGTACATCCCAGCGCCGCAGTTGGCCGAGTTTCCCGTGAATACGCAGTTCGTCATCGTCGGGGATGCGGAACTGTTGTATATCCCGGCACCGTAGCTGGCCGAGTTTCCCGTGAATACGCAGTTCGCCACAGTCGGGGATGCGGAACTGTTGTACATCCCGGCACCCTGAGAGGCGCTTCCATGTGCGATGGTGAACCCGTCCAGTACTGCATTATTGGCGCCGACGACGCACCGGCGTGCATTGTCGCCGTTAATGGCGGTGACATTCGCCGACCAGTCGCGCTGACCGCGCGAGCTTTCCGTGCCCGCGAACCCGCCATAGAGCGCCACGCCGGGCCGCATCGTCACCACGGGATCGCCTGTGGAGACATAGGTTCCCAGGGCCACCCACAGCTCGCCTTGCGTCGCCGAAGCCGCATCCACAGCGGACTGAATATCCTGAAACGCCGTGGCCCAGGTGGCGCCATCCCAGGGGCCGGCGTTGTTTTGGCCGGAGACACGATAGACCAGCGCCCCTTCGGCAAACTCGGCGGTGACGAAGAGACTCGTGACAATGTTCGTGTCTGTGCGGGTTGCGCTGGTTAGGCCGTCACTCCACTGGACAAAGTGGCACCCGGTGTCCGCCACGGCGGTCACCGGCGTGCCGTCCATGCCCTCGTCCACTGATTGCGTTGCGGCGCCTTGAATGGCGCCGTGTGCCCCGGCCGCATAGTTCAGTGTGCGGAAGACACCGAAAACCGCCGACACGGCAAGGTCCGCCGTCACGTTCACATCCGTGCGCGGGTTTTGCGTGGAACCGTCGCTCCACCGGACAAAGTGGTACCCAATGTCCGCCGCGGCGGTCACCCGCGCTCCATTCATGCCCTCGTCCACCGTCTGAAGCGTCGTTCCATAGATCGTTCCGTGCCCCCCGGAGGAATAGGCCAATGTGTAAACCGAAGTGAAGATTGCGGTGACAGAGATGTTTCCCGAGACATTCTCGTCCGTGCGGGGATTCTGCGTGGAACCGTCGCTCCATTGGACAAAGCGGCAGCCGGGGTCGGCCACCGCCTCCACGGTCGTGCCGCTGTCCTGATACTCCACCATCTGCAGCACGTCACCGCGGATCATCCCGTGCGCGCCCGCCATGTATGTTAGTGCATAGGTCCCCGCTACGAAGTTCGCAGTGACCGTCTTGTTGCCGTCCATGAGCAAGCCAGGATAAGGTGACGCGCCCGAAAGATCACCACTCCAACCGGCAAACTCCCGGCCGATGGCCGCCAAGGCAGACAATGGGACCATTTCACCGCGGGCAAAGAGGTGCGGCCCCGCTGCAGGAACTGCCGTGCCGTAATCGGTTGGGGAAATCTGCACCGTGAGCGTGACAATGTCAGCGGGCGTAACAGATCCCTCGTAGGCACCCATGTCAACGCCCGCGCCCTGGGGACGGGCTGCGCCGCGGATATCGGTGCCGGGCGCACCCGATGCCATGCCGGTATCAATGCACGGGGAACCCGCCCGAAGTTGCAGGCTGCCGCCCCCGGGAACGCCCACAAAACCCGGATCCCCGTTGATATTCCCGGTGCCGGGGTAACCGCCCCCGATACAGGAAAAGGACACTGATGGCGCAGAAGAAAAATCGGATATTTCACTGTTATTCCATCCGGAGGAATCGCCCCACAGGATACAATTTGTCAATATTGGGTAAGAATAGTAGTCGTTGTACATCCCGCCGCCGTTGCCGCCGCTGCCGTCGTAGTTGGTCGAGTTCCCCGTGAACGTGCAGTTCACCACCGTGGGTGATGCGTAATTACTATTCTGCATCCCGCCGCCGTAGTAGTTGGCCGAGTTTCCGGTGAACGTGCAGTTCACCACTGCCGGGGAGGATGAATAGTTGTACATCCCGCCGGCCTGGCTGGCCGAGTTTTCCGTGAACGAGCAGTTCACCACCGTCGGGGAGGATGAATCGTTATACATCCCGCCGCCGTATGATGCGAGTCCACGTGCCACGACAAAGCCGTCCAGTGCCGCATTGTTGGCGCCAATCACGCAGCGGCGCACGTTTTGCCCGTCAAAGACGGTTATGTTCTTCGACAAATCGCGCTGTCCGCCTGAAGATGTCGTGCCTGAGAACCCGCCAAACAGATGCACTCCGGGCCGCATCGTCACCACCGGGTCCGTTGTTGCGGTGTAGGTGCCTGCCGCGACCAGCACATCACCGCCGCCGTCGTTCGCGGCTGCGTCCACCGCCGACTGAATGTCGCGGAACGCCGTGGCCCAGGCGACGCCGTCCCACGGCCCGGCGCTATTCTGCGCGTCCACGAGATAGAATTTGCCCACTGTGACCGTCCGCACCACCTCGGCTGCGGCATTTCCGTTGCCGTCGCCCACGTTATAGCGAATCACGTAGGTGCCGGGCGCGGCGGTGTTGATCGTGTCGCCGCTGACCACAATGTTGCCCGTCACATCACCGGCGCACGCGTCCGTGGCCGTCGCGCCCGGATCAGTAAAGCTGTCGCCCAACTGCACGCTCACCGAAGCCGCGCCAATCAAGCTGATCGCAAGCTTCGACGTGTCGCAAATCGCCAATGTGAAGATCGGCGAATCCACCGATGTCACCTCGTCGGTTACGGTGCACCTGTATGGACCTGCGACGTCATTCGTCACCGGGCTGATGACCAGCGCCTCCTCCTCCTTGTCGTACACGGGCACCCAAATGCCTTCGGCATTCATCCTGTGCCAGGCATAGTACGGGGTGCCGATGGCACCCACGGCCCTCACCTCAAACGTTGCGGACCCTTCAAGGGGTGCTCGGATACTCAGCGCGCTGACCGCTTCGACAGTGAACGGTGCCGGTTGTACTGCCACCGTCACGGAGAACTCAGCCGGAGCGTTGTAGCTGGCCGTGTCCATGGGGGTGAACACCACGGGCTGTGGTCCTGTCCCCGCCGGAATCACGGAGGGTGTCGTGAACGCGAAACTTCCAGCCACCATGGCCCAGTTGTACGGATTCCGGGCCGAGCCCCCGATGAGTGTCGAGGTGCTCAGCGCCTGGCCAATGATGATGGATGATGCGGTCGGCGGGGTAATGGCCGGCGTGGCCTTGTTCACCATGACTGTCACCAAACCCGATGCCGTGGCGTATGCAGACCCGTCGATCGGCGTGAAGGTAACGTCTGCCTCAAACATGCCCGCATTGGACGGTGCCATGGACGGCGTGGTGAAGGCAAAGCTGCCACTGGTCGAGGCGGATCCGCCGCTCAAGGCCGAGGCGTTGAGCGCCTGCCCGTAACTGATGGTTGAGGCCGTCGGCCAGGCGTTGATCACGGGGACGGTTTTGCCAACGATGGTGCCGAAACCGGTCGCAATCGTCGGTAGAGAATAATTGGACAGCAAGGTGTTAGAGCCGGGCGCGAAATCGTCCGGAGACAGGGAGACTGTAACGCTTCTTGCGCCAGCCGCGGCGCTGTCATAAGAGCCGTTGCTCTTGGTAATCGTAATCGTATCTGCCGCCACAAGACCGCCTATCCAGTAGTTGGATGGATTAAGCGTGGCGACGGTGCTGCCATCGGCTGTCTTGGTCGGATTGCCGACGATTGCGACGGTCAACGGCGCGACCGTGATATTTGCCGTCAATCCTGCCTGCGTGTTCAGGATGTAATTACCTGCGTCGCTGCCGGTCAGCGCCAGCACCGTCGCCACCGCGATTCCCTCGCCCGCGTCCTTGCTCATGAAATCGCCGAACATCGACGGTTCCAGCGTCACGATGTCTCCGGCCACAACGCCTGTCAACGTGGCGCCTGTAATGGTTGCGTTGAAGGTCCCATCATACGTCTTGTTGGCCGCGACGGCGCCGGTCACGCCCAGGGGCTTGGGCGTGATCTTCCCGGTCAACCCCGTGGGCTGCGTCAGTGTGTAATTGCCTGCGTCGCTGCCGGTGAGCGGCACGACCACCGTAACGGCTTTGCCGGTCCCCACGTTCTTGTCCGCAAAATTGCCGCTCGCCGGGAGCGGCGGCGATACGGAGTCGCCGCCCACCACGCCCGACAGCGCTGTAATCCAAATCGAAACGTTCGTTGTGCCGTCATAGGTCTTGCTTATTGGAGACATAATGCCCGACACAGTGAGCGCCTTTGGCGTGATGCTGGCGGTCAATCCCGTGGGCTGGGTCAGGGTGTAATTGCCTGCGCCGCTGCCGGTCAGTGTCATGGACGCCGTGACCGCGATGCCGGCTCCCACGTTCTTGCTTGCAAAGGCGCCGAACGCCGGCATTTGCAGCGATACGTTGTCGGCACCCACTATGCCCATCAGGGTCGCGCTGCTAATGCTCGCTGTGGTGGTGCCGTCATAGATCTTGTTGGACGCGGTGGCGCCTGATACATAGAGTGCCCGCTGCGTGATGTTTGCTGTGAATCCAGTGGGCTGAATCACCGCATAATTGCCCGCTGCCGCCCCTCCCAGGGTCCACGAACCGGAGGGTGTGACCGCAATGCCTGTGCCTATGCCTGCGTGGGCAAAGGCGCCAGAAGCGGGCGGAGTCACCGTGACAATGTCGGATATCACCACGCCCGAAAGCGTGGTGCCGGTGAATGTGGCGGACACGGTGCCGTCATAAACCTTGCTCACCGCGGCGGCATCGGTTACGGTCAGCGACCTGGGCGTGATCGCCAGGCCTGCGGGAACAAAGGTGACCGTGTATTTCGCCGGAAAGGCCAGTGAGCCCTGCGTGATGGTATAGGGGCCGCCAAGGACAGTCTCGCCCGTTGCGCGCGTCAGTGTGCCGGTTATCGAGTCGCCGGACTCAAGGGCGCCGGCGGTGATGCTCCAAGTCAGCGCCGGGTCGGCGTCGCCGTAAACCTTGGTCTTGGCGTCCGCAGTTATCGTAATGGGGACGGGATTGGACCAACTTGCGTAAAGCGTTTGGTCGGCCAGAATGGTCACCGTCGTGGCGTTGGTCACCAGTGTGCCGCCGCCGTTGATCTGCGTGTACCACCCGAGAAAGTTCTTGCCCGTGACGGGCGTGGGCGTGGGAAGGGATCCGGCGGTGCCCGCCCCGTAGGTCGAGGTGTAGGTCACGACCGTGCTGCCGGGTGTCACCGTGCCGTCGGTCCCCGGATCAAAAGTCACCGTATAGGTGTTCAGGGCGAAGGTCGCCTGCACCACATGGCCGTTGCGGTCCAGCGCGGCGGACTGAACGATATTGTCGTTCTTCAGGCCGGCATGAAAAACGTACGGCGAGGTGTTGGCGCCGGTAACGTCAACAAAATTGTCGGGAGTGACACCCAGCGCGGCGGTTTTGGCCTGCCAGTTCAAGAAGTGATAGCCGGTGGCCGGCACCGCGGTGATGCTTACACTGGCATTATTGTCGTAGCTGCCGTCGGTCCAGCCGGAAAGGCTTCCCCCCGTGCCCGCCGTCGCGGTTACGGAGTACGACGGCTTGTATGCCGCGGCGCAGATGCCCCACCTGCCGGTGCTGGCGTTCGACGTATAGTTCATCAACTTGTTGGCGGATGTGGCCATGTGGAAGTTGCCGGTCGAATACTTGCGATTGGTGGCGCTGAGCCAGGTGGCCACGTTGGTCTGACCTGCCGCCGCGGTCAGTGTCAATGTCGAACTGGCCGGGACGAGGGCAGCACTGTCAACGATGACAAAGTCCACTGGAATGGGCCCGTTGGTCAAATTGGCCGTGGTCACATTGGTCAGACCCGAAGTCGCGGTGCCGCTGTTTGCGTAGGCCCCGTACGTGACGCCGGAACGCGGACTCGTCTGATCAATGTTGCCCAAACAGGTAATCGCCGCCTGCTTCCTGTCTATGCTGCCCTGGTAGGTTACCGTCAGCGTGTAGGTCTGGGTGACGGTCGAATCGCCAATCGCCGCATAGAACTGTTCCACGCCGTGTCCGTTGGTGGTGCCAATTAAGAGAATGCCCCCCTCCGCCTTGGTGAATGTCTTTCCGTTCCACGTCGGCAGCGTGGTGGTGGAAACGACCGCATCGGCCTGGTTCCCCAACGATGATTTGTACGTTGATGTCGTAAGCACCAGGACGCGGTTCTTGCCGGCCGGCGCGGTGTAGGTGCCGGTTTCCACCGCCTGGGACGCAACGCTGGCAATAACTTCGGCCTGTGCTGCCAGAAGCTGGGGCGCGGCAAAGACGGGTGCGGTCGGGACGCCGCACAGAAACGCCGCCATGATTGAAACCCAAATAAAGCCCGCGTTCAAATGTCTGCTCATGATTCCCTTCTTCCTTGGCATGCCCTGTCTGGACATAGTTCTGCACCCCGCATGTTTGGAACTTCCCGCAACGAATTTCCCGCCACAATGTCGCTTGCGCACCTGCGCATCCTTTGTGAAACCCCGTGGACCCTGTGAGCATCCGGCAGCCATCCCATTCGGATACCACGAAAACTAGTGTACGCCCCGGCCCTCAGGCTGTCAAGCACCCGAATTCGGGTAGATTTTTACTTGAGGCAACGGGGCACCTTCTTTCTCCGCCCTGTGATACGCCGCGCGCCGTTTAAACACGCGTTGAATAATTTGTTGGACCAAAGGGCCTCGCGGTAGTTGCCGGGGACGAATCTGGGAGTCGGGAACGGCGGAAATGGACATGGATGAAGTTGGAGCGCCTGGGCCGGAACCAAAAGAAGGGTCTGGGGTCTTGGGTCTTGGGTCTAGTGAGGCGAGAGGAGGAATAATGCAGAAGACGTATTAACCTGGAGCAGCAGAGCCGCAGCCAAATGAGATTCCACGAAAACCAAGACCAGTGTGG
>CAIXUF010001195.1 GCA_903922535.1 Candidatus Hydrogenedentota bacterium | reverse complement strand
GCTGGCCTTCAGCAGCCGGATGACCTCCTCCTGCTCGCCGGGCTTGAAGAAGCGCAGTTCCCCGACGGTGAGCGACTCGCGCGCGCGTCCGGCTTCCTTCGCAAGTCTTTCAAGCCGGGCCAGGCGCGGGGGGAAGGGATGAAACAGGATCATGGGCACATCGAGCCTCTTCTGGACTTCCTTGATTTGCTTGATGCGGCGGACAAGCAGCGCGCCGTTGGGTTCATCCCCGTCATGCGATGACGAAATATGCCAGCCGATGAGGTCGGCGGTCTTGAGCGGTTCGTAGTTGACCCCATCATCCAGATCAAACTCGGCCACCTCCCAACCTTTGAAGATCAGTAGTTCCCTGCGTTCCTTCGCAAGCTTGTCGATGTCGGCCATGAACGCCGCATGCCCCGCCGAACCCATGGGATACCATTGCTGGAGCCGTTCTTCCTTCACCCACTTGGCGCACTCATCGGGGGTGCGGTCGTATAATTCAAGATGGTCGAGGCAGAAGAAGACCTTGCGGCCGTCGGCGACGGACAGGTCGATCCATTCATTCAGCGGCAGACGCCGCTCCAGGCCACAGTGGATGTGCATGTCCATCTCACGAAGGCTGGAGAAGGTGGGCTCCGCTTCGGCGGCGGCCGGGGCGGAAGGGATGAAAAGCCCCGGCAGCAGGCACACAGTCAGAATCGTGAAGTGCTTATGGAACCTCATGGGCGCATGTTCTCCATAACGGGCCGTGTTTTCACGCATCCCGGCCGAAACCAAAGTCCGGACAGGGCGGTCAGTTGCATGTCCGGCCGTGCCTTCCAATCTCCGTGATGCGGCACTTCGGACGACCCTGAATGACCAGAGTATGCGTAAAGCATGGGCGCGGAGACAACTCTTGTATTGTTGCCTTTCCAAGGGGATTAGAATGACGAAATCGACAGAAAACGGCGGCGAATTGAGGAACACGCTTCTCTTCGGCCTGTTGCTCCTGTTCTTCATCCAGATTCTGGGGACCTGGGTCGAAAGCATCTACCGGATAAGCCTCACGCGGTTGGGCCCAGGAAAAGAACTCTACGGGGGCCTGTTGCTGCTTCTGCCGTTCGCGCTCTTTGCCGTCAGAAAGGAACGCGAGCGCGGCTTCCTTTGGTTTGCCGTGGTGGTGTTCCTTGCAGCCCGCGTGCTGTGCCCGTATTTGGGCGCGCCCGGACGGATCGTGGTTGCCGGCGTGGGCGTCTCCATGTTCCTCATCATCCTTGCCTATGCCTTCAGCATGCCCTGTCAGCGTCTCAAGGGCGACATGGGACAGGCCGTCGGCGTTGCCGTACTGCTGTCCGTGGCGCTGCGCAGTTGGGGTTCCTCTGTTGACATTTCCATGGAGGGAACAACAGAGGCCCTGGGATGGGTGCTGGCCCTTTCATGCTTGTGGCTTTTCCGGGGTGCCATGGCGGAGGAGCCTGCCGACCCGCCGCCGGCCATCGGCCCGACCCTGCACCTCACAGTTGCCATCGTGGGGCTCTTTGGCAACCTGGCGCTGATCTGTCTGGTCTTCGCCTGCCCGTTGGTGGTGTGCGCCTGGACCGGCTACGGGCAATTGGAGCCCTCCGGGGTGAATGCATCCGGTTGTGTGCTTCTTCCCTTTGCTTTGACAATGCTGCTGGCGCAGAAGAAATTCATGCCCGGGAAGAACTTTTGGATGTTGTGGAACGGGCTTCTTGCTATTGGCTTGGTTGGCGGTCTCTTCCTAGGGCGGCCAACACTGCCCCAGTCGCCGGAAGCGGGCAACCTGTTTGCCAACGGCACGGCCCTGTTGCCAAAGTGCCTGCTTTACGCGGCGTTGATACTGTCTCCGGTGATGATTTTCAATGCCCGTCACATTTCCAGCCTTCCTCCCTGTGCCCGCCCCCGCAATGCCGTTCCCGCCGTGCTGATTGGAATGGGCCTGTTGTTGACCACGACCCTGTTGCTCGTGTTCACCAATGTCTGGGGATATGTGTTCTCCGGAGTCCTGCTGCGCAACCGCTTTTATCTGCCATTCCTGGTTGCCGGAGTCGCCATGCTGTTGCCGTGGGCGTTGCCTTGGACGAAAGCCAGGGCGACCAGCCCTTTGCCGACGCGATTCCTCGGGAGTCTGGCAATGTTTCTTGTCCTGCTGGGGTTTGTGGGGGCCGCAGCGCACGTTCCTCCCAAGGCACCGGTGGGGCACAAGCGCGATCTCACCATCCTGACCTACAACATGCAGCAGGGTTCGCACCTGAACGGCGACCGAAACTATGGCAGGCAACTTGACTTGTTGCGCCGTCTTAATCCGGACATTATCGGCCTTCAGGAAAGTGATACGGCCCGCCCCTCCGGCGGCAATGCCGATGCCGTCCGCTATCTGGCGGAATCACTCGGCTATTATGCTTTCTACGGCCCTTGCTCAGTATCCGGAACCTTTGGCGCGGCCATCCTGTCGCGGTATCCCATCAAGAACGCGCACTCGTTCTTCACCTTCAGCGACTCGGACGAAGTCGGCACGGCTGCGGCGGAGATTGACGTGGACGGCGTGACGATAGGCGCCTTTTCAAACCACCCCTCCGGGGGCAAAAAGGTAATGACGGCCCATGTCGATGCGTTGAAGGCGGAGGCGGGGAAATACGCGCATGTCATTGCCGTCGGCGACTACAATTTCACGGCGCGGGAGCCCTATTTTGCCAGTCTGTCAGAGGTGTTGCAGGATTCGGCGACCCAGTTGGGCGAGGCGGAGATGAACAACCACGGGGGAACCTCGGACCTTGCCGGGGAAATAGACCACATCTTCGTGTCGCGCAATTTCCGCGTGCTGGAGAGCCACTACCTTCCGCCGCCGGAGTCGGAGACGGATCATCCGGCGCATTGGTCCGTGCTGAGAATGGAGTAGGCAGCGCGGTGTTGGGGGAGGATTCGTCCGTCTGGTTGCCGATGGAAATGCAGACTACAGGCCGTCCTGGATCTCGGGGATGGGCTCCGCCTCGGGGGCGGTGATGGGCACGGTGCGGGCCGCAACGGGCGTCTTCCACCGTCCGGTGAGGTAGTAGGAGACGCTGATCGTGGCGCCGACGAAGGAACTGATCAGGATGCCGTACCAAATGCCCTCGACTTTGCCCAGGTAGTGGGACAGGCCCAAGGCAAGGGGGATGCGCACGATCCAGAAGCCGACCAGGGTGAACAGGGTCGTGGCCATGGTGCGGCCGGACCCGTTGATGATGCCGTTGCTCAGGAACATGATGGCCCACATGAGATAGCCGAAACCGACGATGCGCAGGTAGTGCGCCCCGGTGGCGACCACGTCGGCGTCGTGGGTGAATAGTTTCATGAACAGTCCGGGAATGCCGATGGAGACAAGCGTTGCGGGAAGCGTCAGGCCTATGCTGACGAGCACCCCCCAGCGAAAGGTCATTTTCACACGGTCGAATTTCTGGGCGCCGATGTTTTGTCCAGACAGGGTGGACGCCGCCATGCCGATGGCCATGGCGGGCATGAAGGCGAGCAGGTCGATGCGCATGGCAATGCCGTACGCGGCCGCGCTGTGCACGCCAAAGCGGTTCACAAGCGTAACGATGACGACGATGCCGAGGGAGACCAGGGCCTGCTGGACCATGGACGGCAGACCTATGCGCAGGGTGAGCTTGGACATGTCGGCGTTCAGGCCGAGTTTGTGCCAGTTGGGGGCCGCGATGTGGCGGATGCGGTGCATGTACCAGGCCAGCGCGATGAGCGCAATGACCTGGGAGATTATCGTTGCCAGCGCGGTGCCGTTGAGGCCCATCCGCGGAAAGCCGAGCCAGCCGAATATAAGCAGCGGGTCAAGCACGGCGGTTACCACCAGCGAGCCCGCCTGAAAATAGAGGGGTGTCTCGGAGTCGCCCGCGCCGCGCATGACAGAGGCCAGGTAGAACATGCCGAACATGAGGGGCGTGGTCCAGAGAAACACATGGAGATAGGAAGTTGCCAGGGCAAGAACTTCGGGCGGCGTGTCCATCATCCGCAGAAGAACCCCGGAGGCCATTTCACCGGCCACGAAGCACACGAGGCCGGCGATTGCGGTCAACACCAGGGAATTCTGCACAACCATCCGAAGCCGGACCCAGTCCTTGGCCCCGTAGGACTGCGACACCAGGACGTTGGAGGCGAGGCTGAGCCCCTGGCCAAAGGCGGTGAGGACAAAAAAGATGGGGAAACACACCGTAAGCGCGGCCATGGCGTCCGCGCCAAGCCCGTTGCCGATCCAGGCCGCGTTGACCAGGCTGTAGGCGACATGCACCAGACTGCCGAGCAGCATGGGAAGCGCAAAGAAGATTAGGTTCTTTGCGATGCTGCCGGTGGTCAGGTCCTTGCCGTGTGACCCCGCGGGTTTGGCGGGAATAGAACTCATAGGAGGTTTTCCGGGTGAGACAAGATCTAACCACACCGGGGCGGTGCATAACAAGTTGATCGGCAATTGTGAACCGGAAACAGGGAAGTAGGATCGGAGAACAAAGACAGTAAAGGGCGATTGTGGAGAGAACGGTTGGCGGACATGTATGACAGATTCTTCGGATTATGAATGGGATTACCCGGCGATGGTGCGGAATGGCTGCATTTGTTGACAGTGCTTTCCGGCTGTTGCGCTCTACAAAACCATTGTCGGGGATATGTGGTCAAATCGAGGCAGACGCCGTTTTCGGCGTCGGCGGGTTGGCTTGGGGTCGGGAAGAACTCCGAATGGGACTACCGGAAAGGAAAGTGGCATGGAAATGCCGAACGTGACACGCAGATCATTCCTGGGCGCGGGCGCGGCCTTTGTGGGAATGGCGGCGTCAGGGTGTGCGATGGGGCGGACGGGGATCATGCCTGTCGGATCGGCCAACCTGCAGTACGTGGGGCGGCTGCGCGTCAAGAAGCCTGGATCAATCCGCATGTTGCAGATGACGGACGTCCATTTCTTCTCCGGGAAGGAGCCGACGGCTTGGGAGAAGATAAACGCGAAGACGGTCGCGGACATGCAGGGGCTGGTGGCTGCGACGAAGCCGGATTTCGTCTTCTTTACCGGTGATCTTTGGCGCGACCATCCAAGCGAACAGCTCGATGAATTCGCGCAATATGCGATTGGGCAATGCGCGGCGCTGGGAGTGCCCTGGGCCTATGTTTGGGGCAATCATGACCAGGTGGTCGACCGGGCCGCGATCGAGGCAAGACTAACCCATGCACCCAACTCGCTCTACCGGGGTGCCGGGACCAACGGCAACTACGTGCTCAATCTGGAAGACCGCCACGGCAGGGTCGTGTGGCAGTTCCTGTGCGTGAATACCGAGACCACCGGTCTGCTCGCGGCCCAGCAGTCATGGCTGAAATCGTTGCCTGACAGCATCAACGGGGGGGCAAAGGCGGTCCCGCCGCGCATGGCCGCCTTCCACATTCCGCTGAAACAGTACGACAGCGTCTGGTCCAGCGGCGTGGCGCGGGGGATCAAGTGTGAGAGCGTCTGTTTTGAGCAGGAAAACGGATCGAGCCTGCCTGTCCTGAAGTCGCTTGGGGTTAAGGCGTGTTTCTGCGGACACGACCACGTGAACGACTATTCGGGCGTGGTGGACGGTGTGGATCTGATTTATGGGCGTGCGACGGGCTGGGGCAGTTATGGCGGCTTGCAGGTGCGCAAGGGCGGCAAACTGTACACGCTCGATGGGCGCACGGGGAAATACTGCTGGGAATCGGTCCTGCTCGACGGCACCCGCTGGGTGCCCGGGCCGAATGAGCACGTGGACAAAACGCCGACGGACAAAAAATAAAGGTTGAAGGATTCGCAATCGCGCGCCGGTGCTACGCCTTTGCCTTGATCATTTCCGCCACCTGGTCGATGGCCTGGAACTGGCGGTCGCGGCATTGCGGCAGCATCGGTTTCCAGGGCGTTTGCAGGAAGCCCTTGAGATGGTCCGGGGATATGTGCTCGCGGCAGAATTTGACGGTGCTTCGGAAGTTGTCGGGGCTGCTCCAGTTGGAACCGGTGGGCGTCTGTTCGAATCCGGCCTTGTCCAGGTCAACATAGGCCTTCACGGGGATGTCGGACGGATTCAGTTCTGCGCCATAATACCAGTTGGCCTGGAGCACCGAACGGGGCACGCGCTTGAGGAAATCCTCGGGATGTTTCCAGTAGTAATCCGACCACATCCAGGCGCGCACGCCGTTCTTTTCGATCTCCTTGACGAAGAACTCGAAGTCGTGCCACCACAGCTCGTATTGGCGGATGACGGCGTATTCGTACTTGGTCTGGTTCTCGAAGTTCTCCTCGTCGTAGCCCATGTGGAAGAAGCGGGGTTTGTCGAAAAGTCCTACCACCTCATCGATCAACTCGGCGCAGGTTTTGTAATAGCCTGGCGTTGAAACCTGCCGGGACCACGTGCCAAGCCAGGCGTCGTGGCAGGTGGAGAAATTCATCTTGGGGATGGGTTCAATGCCGAGCGCGCGCAGCTTGGCCAGTTCATCACGGAGCTTGGCCACGGGCCAGGAACCCTCCACGGCAATCTCGGGGTGGCTTTCGTACCGGACGCCCTCGCCGAGGTCGATGACGACCTGGTTCATGCCGGCATCGGCCATCCGCTTGACCACCTCGTTCCAGAGGGGCTCGTCAAAGCGCAGCTTGGGCGCGGCGGTGGAAAAGGCCAAGTCCTCCTTGGGGACGCCGCCCCATTCCTCCACGGGCCGGTCTGCCCACATGTTCAGGCCCAGATGCACGAGCAGCCCCCAGGCCAACTTGCCCGCCGCCGGGGGCTGCGCAGCAGCCAGGGCAGGCGCGGAAAACGTGCCAGTGGTCGCGCCGGCGGCCAGCGCGGCCATGGCCGTTTGGACAAACTCTCTGCGTGAGCAGCCGACCTGCGTGATGCGTGAATCAGACATGACAAGGCTCCTTGGTTGCGGTGAGCGTATCGCCGTATCCGTTGTCATAACGCACGCGGAGGGGGCAATGCAAGCGCGGCGTGATGGTCAGGGCGTGTACCAGGGGATCGTCAGCGAGGACACCCGGGTGGCGTCGTTGGGATTCAGCGGATTGGTGTGGTGCAGTATTTCCTTATAATCGGACACGCCGTCGCCGTCGGTGTCGGAGAGGGTTGGGTTGGTGACGTATCCGAATCTCCCGTGAACCTCGTCGCCGTCGCTGATGCCGTCCCTGTCCGTGTCTGGATCGTGCGGATCGGTGCCATAGACGTTGACCTCCTCCGCATCGGAAAGGCCGTCGCCGTCGGAGTCCACGTCGTTGTCGAGCAGGGTGATTGTCGTGGCGGACTGGCCGTCCACGGGGATGACGCATCCGGAGGCGGAGGACAGGCGCAGGGTGAACTCACGGTTGCCGTCGACCCGCATGTTGGGCAGGATGGGAAAGGCGCAGGATTGGCCGGACTGGCCCTTTTCAAAATGCACCGTTTGGGGCGCACCGGCGTAGTCCCGTCCGGGGAGGGCCGTTCCGGGTTCGGGCATCACGAGAACGTCGGTGGGCCCGTCAGCCGGCCGGGACAGGGAAAGGGTGACTGTCGCCGTGCCGGCATCCTCGTCGACGGACACGGCCGCTTGATCCATGAAGGCCGCGGGCGGTTCCAGCAGTGCCCGCATCGCCGCGTAGCTTTGGTCAAAGCGGCCGAAATAGTCGGGCGCGGACTGGGCGGAGCAGCTTGCCTCGCCTCCCCACAGTTGGCCGATGATTTGTCCCGTGGCGGCGATGACGAGGGGGCTGCCCGACGAACCGGGTTCGGTGGTGCCCAGGTTCCAGGTGACCTGATGATACAAGTCCGGGTAAGGGTTGGAGACGTTGCTGAGCGTTCCGTCGCTGATGCGTTTGAAACTGCCCTGGGGATGGTGGACGCACACAACCGGTGTGCCGACGGGGGGCGGGGTGGCGGTCCATCCCATGCGGGGCAGGTCGGCGGGCGGTTCGTTGCGCAGGCGCAGGAAAGTGAAATCACTGCCGCCTCCGGTGAGGCCGGTGCCGGTCATTCCGGCCAGGTAATCCGCGCCGCCCACCGTGCGCGGCACGGTCAACAGCGACGGGGCCGTGCCGTCGCACGCGGGTGTCTGGTAACGCCAATAGAATTCGAGCGACTCGGCGCCGCGGGTGCCGGTCTGCCCCCGAACGCAGTGGTTTGCAGTGAGCACGTAGGGCAGGGTCAGGCACGGGTTCGCATCGGCGAGCAGCGTGCAGGTGCAGAACAGCAGACCCGAACTGGTGACGGTTCCCAATCCGCCCACGGCAAGGGCAAGATCGGCCCATTCGGGCCGACAGGTCACATCCTTGTTGCAGCTTGCGGCGAGGCCCTTCTCCTCGGCCAGTTTGAGCGGATCCCGGTAAATGTGGGCTACTTTGGAGATGCGGAGTGAAAAGGGTTCGGCGGGGCCGTCCGCCGGGAAACGGCATTCGACAATGACCGTCTCCCCGGGACAGGCGGGTGCCCAGTAGGGCCATTCTCGTATGTCGGCGATGTCGAGCGGCCCAAGCGCGCTGTCGGGATTGGCGGCGTCATACAGAATGATGTCCGCACCGGGGGGAAGTGCCATCTGATCGAAGGAAATGCGCTGTCCCAGTGCGCCCGGTGACGTGATCGCGGTTGTCCACACGGTGCCGTTGGCAAGGGCGCTCTTCTGGCCTGCAACGGCCGCCAATGGCTGCGGCAGATACTGGAAGATGCCGATGCGCATGGCCTTTTCACCGGTTTCGGCCGCGGCATCCTCCGCGGCCACGCGCTGCATGTCCGGCGTGCCCAGAGTGACGCGCTGGACCTGGTTCATTTCTTCACGGGTCAGACGGGGAACGGGCCGTTTCTGTTCCGAGGCCCTTGCCGCGCCCGGTTTCATGGGCGCCTCCTGCCGCCTGGAGGCGGTTCCGGGAGCCGCAGACAGCCCCAGACGCACGGCATCTTTTTCATCGATCAGGCGGCCGTCCCTGACATAGCGGACGGTGACGGGACCCATTCCCGGAGCGGCAATGACCATCGCCTGCGCGTAACCGTTTCCTGTACCTGTGGCCTGCAGCCAGGTGGCTGTCAGTTCACCGCCTTCGGGCAGCGCCTTTTCGTGCACAAGGAAGTCGCGCGCCTCGTTCTTGCTCCAGGCGGCATTGCCCGCGCCGGACGCGTTGAGCGCAAGTAGGCACGACAGGACGGCGCAGGCGAGGACACGTGCCGCCTTTGTCGGGGAAATCAAGTCTTCGGCCCCCTTCCAAGCATTCCGGCAAGCATGAGCACGCCGACCAGCGCCGCCATGGCGCCGACGTTGGCCGGGTCAGCCGCCTTGCACCACTGGCAACCGTTCTGGTTGCCGCCGCTTGTGGAGGGGGAGAGCCACTTCTCGACAAGGGGGTAGGTGACGTCAAAGCGCCCAAAGTAATCGGGCTCGGTCATGGAGTCGCAACTGGCATAGCCGCCGTACAACTGGCCCACGATGAGCGGATTGGCCTTGATGAACAGCGGACAGCCGGACGAGCCGGGCTCGGTGGTGCCTTGCTGCCAGTGAATCTCGTGGAAGCGGTCAATGGGCTTGAGGCGCTGGCCGTCGCGGGCGCTGCCCGTGTCTGTGATGGTGCCGAAGGAAATGCGCTTTGCCTGGCCTTCCGGGTGGTGAATAGCGGTCACCTCGGTGCCCACCGCGGCTGGATCGGTTGAATAACCGGCATAGGTAAGCCCGTCGGGCGGGCTGTTCTTCAGTCGCAGGAAAGCAAAATCGGTGCCGCTGCTGTTGGATGCGCCGGCGAGGAAAGTGGCCCCGCCGGTGGTGCGGGGTGCGTCGCTCATGGCCGGTGCCGTGCCGTCGCAGGTGTCGGCCTGGTAAAGCCAGTAGATCTCAATGCTGCTGGCTTCTGACTGGTCACTGACGCAATGGTTGGCCGTAAGGAAATAGGGGATCTGCGAATCAGCCACGGTGTCGGAGACGAGCGCCCCTGTGCAGGCCCAAAGCCCGTCCGAATTGGCCTTGGCCAGGCGGCCGACCGCCATGGCCACGGTCAGCCAGTCAGCATGGCAGGCAACATTGATGTTGCACGCGCCTACTGTGGTGGACTTCTCGAAGGGCATTTTGAACATCCAGCCGATGCGGTCAACGGAGAGGACCACCGGTTCGGCCGAAGTGACGGCCGGCAGGCGGCATTCCAGCGTGACGGCCTCGTTGAAGCACGACGGGCCCCAGCCGGAGGTGGAGGCGGTGACAGGCTCCAAATCCCCGGGTGCGTCCGGGCTGTACGCGACCAGTTCAGCGCCTGCGGGAAGTTCCATCGCGGCAAAGTGGAGGCGCAGCCCCACGGCGCCCAGCACGCGCACCGTGGCGGTCCATGCGCGTCGGCCGTCGGCCAGGTCATACCATGCGCCAAAGGCCGCGGCATCGCCCTGCAAGGTGAGCGCGGAGGGAAGGTCCATGACCGAACCGTACCGGGTCAACCCCTTGGCGGCGGCGTCCTGTTCCGCCGTTTTGGGTTCTGTGGTTTGTTCGGGGGCGGCCAGGACGGTTTCCGGCCGTTGTTCGGCGGGGAGGCTGAGCCAGGGGGTGGGCCTGTTTGAGGTCTTTGCTTTCGGAAAGCCCGGCTTGATTTCGGGGGCCACCGTCACGGGCGGCGCATCCCAGCGCTTGGGCGGAACCTCCAGCCCCAGCAGCGCGCTCTCGGAAAGGACATTCTCCTGGCTGTCCAGATAGAGGTCCTTTGTGCCGCCCCCCGCCAACGATTCCAGATGGAATCCACTCAGGAGCGCGTCCGAGTCCGTGTTTTCCTCCCAGGCCAGAAGTACGCGCCATTCACTGGGAGGGTATCCCGCCCGTTCCAAAGCGGGTGGATATTCGTCGGCAAAGGCGGTGGCGGCAAGGCACAACACTAGCGCAAGGAAGGATACTACTCTGATCATGTTTAGATTTCCTGACTGCAAATACAACGCTTCTGCCCGTCCGCCGGGATACAGGCCATCCGCCAATCATACTAAAGTTTACCCCAGAAGTGGCCCAGGACGGAATTGCGAGTTGTTTGCGGCATCAGTGGGGCGGGGAAAAGAGGCATCCCAAACTAGTTCCTGGTCCGCATGCGCACTATTCATACCTGTTCCGGGGAGCGCCCCTAGTTTCCCCCCAAATCGAACACGGGCGACTGGGTGCCTCCCCCAATTCTCACTCTTGAAAGTCAGCCAGCGGCGGCGCGTGAGATGCATGCAAGTGGTCAAGTTGGGTAAGATGATGACGTTTGCATGCACTTGACCATTACTGGACTGGGTTTCGCAATTGACCGTCGTTGGTTTCAACGAAACAAAGAGAGCTACTCCATGAACAAGTTCCTCCGTGGCATCGTGGTTGTAATGTCTGCGGCCGTTTTGGGGATTGGCGGCGGTTGCCCGTCCAGTTCGACGGTGACCGTGCCGGATCTTGCCGGCCAGACCCAGGCGGCGGCGGCCGCCGCCCTCTCCGACGCGGGACTTACCCTGGGGACGGTGACCCAGCAGTACAACGGGAGCGTCGGGGCGGGGCTGGTGACAAGCCAGGACCCCGCATCCGGAAGTGCCGTCAATTCGGGCTCGTCCATTGCGGTGGTGCTTTCGATGGGGCCCCAGCCCCCGGCCGTGCCCAACGTTGCGGGCATGACCCAGGTCTCCGCGACCATGGCACTCATAAACGCGGGCCTGATCGTGGGAAAGGTTACCAATGCCTATGACGCCACGATCCCGTCCGGCAGTGTTGTCAGCCAGAACCCCGCGGCCGGCACGGCTGCGTCCTCCGGCATGGCGGTGGACTTGGTCTTGTCCAAGGGACCAACACCCGTCAGTGTGCCGGACGTCGCGGGCATGACCCTGGAGGCGGCACGCGCGGCGATCACTGCTGCGGGACTCACCCCGGGCACCGTAACACAGCAGTACAGCCCCACCGTCCCCGCGGGCAACGTCATTGGCCAGACCCCGGCGGCGGGCGCGGACGCGGCGGCGGGCGCGGCGGTGGCGATGGTGGTCTCCAGGGGACCGCAACCCGTGACGGTGCCAAACGTGTCAGGCATGACCCAGGCGGCGGCAACCACGGTGATAACCCATGCGGGGCTCACGGTGGGCGCGGTGACCGAACAGTTCAGCGCAACCGTCCCTTCCGGCGAGGTCATCAGCCAGACCCCGGCGGCGCGTGACAGCGCGGTGCCGGGCGCGGCGGTGGCGCTGGTCCTGTCCAAGGGACCGCAGCCCGTCAACGTGCCGAACGTGGCGGGCATGACCCAGGACGCTGCGGGCACGGCTCTGACGAATGCAGGGCTCACCACTGGCACCGTGACCCAGCAGTACAGCGCAACCGTCCCCTCAGGCAAAGTTGTCAGCCAAAACCCCGCCGCAAATGCAAGTGTGCTGCCAGGCACGGCAGTGGCGCTGGTCCTGTCCAAGGGACCGCAGCCCGTCAACGTGCCGAACGTGGTGGGTATGACCCAGACGGCGGCGGGCACAGCCCTGACGAATGCAGGGCTTGCCGCGGGCACCGTGACCCAGCAGTACAGCGCAACCGTCCCCTCGGGAAGTGTCATCAGCCAAAACCCGGCCGCAAATGCAAGTGTGCTGCCGGGAACGACGGTGGCACTGGTCATCTCCAAGGGACCGCAGCCGGTCAATGTGCCAAATGTGGTGGGCAAGACCCAGACGGCGGCGGGCGCCGCCCTGACAAATGCGGGACTTGCCACAGGCACCGTAACCCAGCAGTACAGCGCAACCGTCGCCTCGGGAGGTGTCATCAGCCAGTCACCGGCCGCAGGTGTGAGCGTGCTGCCGGGAACGGCGGTCGACCTGGTTGTCTCCAAAGGCCCCGTGCCCGTGACCGTGCCCAATGTGGTGGGCCTGACCCAGGCGGCCGCGGGCACTGCCCTTGCCGGCGCGGGCCTCGTTGCGGGCGCCATAACCCAACAGTACAGCGCCACTGTCGCCGTGGGCAGTGTCATCAGCCAGAACCCGGCGGCCAGCGAAAGCGTGCTCCCGGGCACGGCGGTGGCGCTGGTCGTGTCCAAGGGACCCGCACCCGTTGCCGTGCCGTTCGTGGTGGGCCTCACCCAGGCGGCCGCCGAAAGCGCAATTACGAGTTTGGGACTGACCGTGGGTGCGGTGACCGAGGAATACAGCGCCACCGTCGCCGCAGGCAAGATCATCAGCCAGACGCCGACGGTGGCCACCAACGTGGCACCGGGTACGGCGGTAAATCTCGTCGTGTCCAAGGGGCCCGCGCCCGTGGGTGTTCCCGACGTGGTGGGCTTGGCGCAGGCGGACGCCGAAACCGCAATAACCAACGCGGGACTGAAGGTTGGAACCGTGACCCAGCAATACAGTAATACGGTTCCCACCGGTCAAGTCATTGACCAGACCCCGATTGCGGGCACAAGCGTGGCGCCGGGCACGGCGGTGGATCTGGTGGTGTCCCAGGGTCCCGCACCCGTAAGTGTGCCCGATGTGGTGGGCCTGGCGCAGGCGGACGCCGAAACCGCTGTCACCGGCGCGAACCTGAGCGTCGGATCCATAACCGAACAGTACAGTGCAACCGCCCCCGTTGGCCAGGTTGTGGGGCAAAACCCGACGGCAGGCACAAGCGTGGCGCCGGGCACGGCAGTGGACTTGGTCCTGTCCAAGGGACCCGCGCCTGCTGTCGTCCCCGATGTGGTGGGCATGATCCAGGCGGACGCCGAAACCGCCATCACCGGCGCGGGCCTGACAGTTGGATCGGTCACCGAACAGTACAGCCCGACCGCCCCAGTCGGCCAGGTCATTGATCAGACCCCGCCCGCGGGCACAGGTGTGGAATTGGGCACGGCGGTGGACCTCGTCCTCTCCAAGGGCCCCGCGCCCGTGGTCGTGCCGGATCTGACAGGCATGGCCCGGGCAGGCGCCGAAGCTGTGATTACCGATGCCGGGCTGGTGCTGGGAACGGTGACTGAACAGTACAGCGACACCGTTCCCGCGGGCAGTGTCATCAGCCAGACGCCGACAGCGGGCACCAGTGTGGCACCGGGCACGGCAGTGGATTTGGTCGTGTCAAAGGGCCCCGCACCCGTCATCGTTCCGAACGTGACCGGCATGACACAGGCGGACGCTGAAACTACCATTACCGAGGCGGGGCTCACCGTCGGAGCGGTGACCGAACAATACAGCGACACCGTCCCCGCAGGCATCGTCATCAGCCAGGCCCCGCCCGCCGGGGTGGGCGTGGAACTGGGCACTGCCGTGGATCTCGCCGTGTCAAAGGGTCCGCAATCCGTTGCCGTGCCGGATGTTGTGGGCATGACACAGGCGGACGCCGGGGTCGCAATCGCAGGCGCGGGGCTGACCTTCGGAACCGTGTCCGAGGAGTACAGCGACACCGTCGCATCGGGCAGCGTTATTGGCCAGGATCCCCTTGCCGGCGTGAGTGTGCTTCCAGGAACGGCAATAAACCTTGTCGTCTCCAAGGGACCGCATCCCGTGCCCGTGCCGGACGTGACGGGTATGACGCAGGCGGATGCTGAAGCCGCCATTATTGGCGCGGGACTCACTGTCGGGACGGTAACGGAAGAGTACAGTGGCACCGTTCTGTTGGGCAGCGTCATCAGCCAGACCCCGCCTGCGAGTGAGAGCGTTGCGCCGGGCTCACCGGTTGTCTTGGTTGTGTCCAAGGGCCCCGCGCCCGTCATCGTGCCGGACGTGGCTGACTTGGTGCAGGCCGCTGCGGAAACCGCCATCACCACTGCGGGACTGACTGTGGGAACGGTGACCGAGGAGTACAGCGGCACTGTCGCATCGGGCAGCGTTATCAGCCAGGATCCCCTTGCCGGTGTGAGCGTGCCTTCGGGAACGGCAGTGAACCTCATCGTCTCCAAGGGACCGCAGCCCGTGCCCGTGCCGGACGTGACGGGCCTGGTGCAGGCGGACGCTCAACTCGCAATCACCGCCGCGGATCTGACCGTGGGAACGGTGACCGAAGAATACAGTGACACCGTCGCATCGGGCAGCGTTATCAGCCAGGCCCCGCTTGCCGGTGTGAGTGTGCTTCCGGGAACGGCGGTGAACCTCGTCGTCTCCAAGGGACCACAGCCCGTGCCCGTGCCGGATGTGACGGGCATGGTGCAGTCGGATGCCGAAGCCGTCATTATGGCCGCAAACCTGACGGTGGGAACAGAGATCCCGCAGTACAGCGACACAATTCCCGTCGACAGTGTCATCAGCCAAACGCCGGCCGGGGGGGGCACTGCACTTCCGGGAACGGCGGTCAATCTCGTTGTCTCGAAGGGCCCCGACACGCCGCCCGTTGCCCTGATCACCGCCACACCCAATCCGGCGCACGCGGACACGCACAAGCCGGCGGTGCTCACCAGCGATTCAAATGTGTTGTACGGACTTCAGCAATCCGCAGTGACGGGTATCAGCCTGGATTGGGTTGATCCCGCCGACGGGAGCGTCACCGAATCGATTCCCGTTGTGCTGGCAGGTTCGAGCTGGCTGGTGACCGGCGGACTTGGGCTGGCCGCAGACCCCACCACGGGCACCATGTGGGCCGTTATCCAAGCCACGGACGATTCCAGCGTCAATCATCTGCTTTTGGCTGCGTTGGATCCCCTCACCGGCGCGGCAAAGTCTGTTTTTGAATACGGTGTCACGGACACGCAACCCAACGATCTGACCTTCGCCGACGACGGCACACTGTATGCAGTGGCCCAATCCTCCGGTAGTCCGGGGTTGTATTCCGTGGACAAGACGAGCGGCGCGTTAACCGGCTTGATGGCCTTCGACACTTCCGGCGGTTACGATGCCATCGCGTATGTTTCGGGTCCCGGGTTGCTGCTTCACGCATTCAGGAGTCTGGGGGGGGATTCCACGCTTGAGGCGGTTGATCCCAAGAGCATGACTGTGATTGCGAACCTGCCGCCCGCCCCGCCCGCGACAACGTATCTGTGGGGATGGCCCACGGCTATGGCGCGCAACACCGACGGAACCGCTTTTCTGGCGCAGGACATCGCCTTGGGCGACAAGTTGTTCACCATCACGGCGGCCGGCGGCGGCTATTACAATGGCACGCCGCTCGCCGGCGCCACCGTGGTGTACGGCGGTCTGGCCTTTGGTTACGCGAAGAAAGCCGTTTGTGAGACAGTGCAGTTGGACGGCGGCACTTCTTATGACACCGACCCGGAAGACACGATTGTCAGTTATGCCTGGTCGGTGACCGCAGTTCCCGCGGGAAGCGCCGTCACAGGCGTGTCTGACCCCGGCATTGTGAATCCGACCCTGGTCCCGGATGTCTTCGGCGACTACACGGTGGAACTTGTCGTCAGCGATGGAACAAGCTCCAGCACGGCGGCCGCCTACACGGTCACCTATGAGAACAGCGCGCCGGTGGCCAATGCCGGAAATGATTTCAGCATCGTATCCGCCGTCGCGGCGGAGGCCTGCGTGGACGGTTCCGCCTCCTATGACGCGGACTACGACCCCATGACCTACAGTTGGGCCGTGACCGATGGGGTCGGCGATCCGGTGACCGTAACCTTCTATCCTTCTGACACATCGGCGGCCGGATGCTTCACGTTCGCGGTTGTGCCGACGCCCGGCGTGTACACCGCCACGCTAACGGTCACCGAAGACAGGATTGGCGGGTTGAGTTCGACCGATTCGGTGGACATTACCGTGACCCCATAGGCCGGACGACAACCCGGCCTGCAAGGCTGGCTGCGTTTCATTTCAGCGGCCGTGCTGGGTAAGACAGCACGGCCGCGTTCTGATCGGGAAATGACGATCGCGCCATCCAGTCACCACCATTTCACGGAGTTCATGCGGCTATTGGGCAATGTCGTGCATTCCGTCAGGAGAGATCAAGAGGGTGCCCGCGTCAGGGCTTGTCCGCTTTCGCCGCGGCCTGCGCGGGAAGAAAGAGCGACACGGCCTGATGCATGCAGTACAGGCGGAACGCGGCGCCGTCCTCCACAAGAATCCCGCTGGAGTAGTCGGGCTTCACGATGGGATTTCCCGGATACTTCTCCCAGTGGATGAGGTCGTCCGATGCGGCGACGTTCATGCTCCACACATCCTTGCCGCTTTCCGTGCATGTGGCATGATAGTACGCGTAAAACCGGCCTTTGTACTTGATTACCTGGTTGACCGCAACCATTTTGCGATCATAGGCT
>CAIXUF010001194.1 GCA_903922535.1 Candidatus Hydrogenedentota bacterium | reverse complement strand
TGGTTGTCGGCGCTGAGGACCGCGCCCAGGATAGCCACGCTCCCGGAGAGATTGGTCAACGAATAGTTGAGCCGGTTGGTGGCGCTGGCGGGTTGGACCGGCACCGAGAAGACCACCTGCACCGCCGTGTTGCCGTCATTGCCGGCCGAGACAATCGCCGGGGCCGTCTGGGGCGGTACGGGCGGGCCGGTGGACACGATTTCCGCATAGACGCGTGTGCTGTCGAAGTAGAGGTACTGTTGCTCAACCCCCTTCGGATCCACGATGAAATTCAGGCGATCCCCGACGACCACCGCCACATTGGAGATCGTGACGAGGCCGCTGTCACCCCCGGGGGGAAGACCGCCCGCGGCGAGGTTGCCGAACGCGTCGCCCTTGTCCACGTACCACAGGATGCCATTGTCGTTGGCGCCGCCATTGTCGAGATCGGCGAACCGGAACGTGACGCGCACGGTATCGTTGGAGGGAGCGAGCCAACTCACGACCACGATCTGTCCCACTGACGGGTGCGCCACCACCTGCCCGGCGGGAATCAACAGGCTGCCGCTGGTGTAGGTCGCGCCGGATATATTCCTCGCCACCAGCGGCAGGCCCGCCCAGATGGGGTTGTTGGCGTAAGTCCAGCCGCTCTCAGTGCCGCCCCCAGCCGTACTCGTGAATGGGTTGAGAATCAGTTCGTAATTTCCATCCCGCACCAGGTTGTTGGGCAGGCCGTCACTCTGATATCGGTAAGACCAAATCGAGGTGGCGGCGTTGGTGCCAGGTGAGAAATCGTTCTGGAGGTTGAACACGGCAGCACCCTGTGCCACCAAACCCGCCAGCCAACCGGCCAGTACGACAGAGATATTTACCTTCATTTTCCGCAAATGGAAATGTTCCGTGCCGCCGCCGGCTTCGAGTTGGACGTGACTGTCAACCTTCATCCTGTGCTATCGGAGGAACAAAAGTGGCCGGAGGGACTGGAAGGCTCCCTTCGGCCACGTCGCGCAAAACGCCAGCTTGGACGGTCCTCACTGCACCCTCAGACGATAGAACCGGTGCTGGGAGAGGTCCCACGGCGACGGATCGTCGATCCACATGGGAGCGCCCGTGCCGTCCAGCGGGCTGCCGAACAGCTCGTTCCAGTCGGTAGGAGCCGCTGGCAGGACGTCACTGTACTCCACCGCGTATTGGTGGCCGGCCAGGGTATCGAACGTCACGCGCAGTTTCTTGCCATCCACATCCTCGACGATGCTGGCGGCGACGGTTGGACCCGCCGGCGGCGCATTGTAGCTAATCTTGGCGGACACATGCGTCGCGTCCCAGCCGTGGTCACCGCCCTTGGGATCCACAATGAAGTTGAGGCGGTCTCCCGCATTCACATGGACGCTCGGCAACACACGCAACGAGGTGCCACCGCCATTGTTAATCGCTCCCGAGGCCAGGTTGCCCGAGGCGTCTCCCTTATCCACATACCAAGCGATCCCGTCGCCACCGCCGGAGTTGCCGTCAGTGAACCGAAACTGCACCTGCACCGACCCGCTGGAGGGAGCCAGCCAACTCACCACGACAATCTGGTTGGGATTGGGATGTATCTTGCTGAAGCCGGGTGCCGTGAACTCAGAATAGCCGTCCCAGGT
>CAIXUF010001193.1 GCA_903922535.1 Candidatus Hydrogenedentota bacterium | reverse complement strand
GTTCACCAAAGAGAGGATCGACGCGCTGCAGTTGCGCAAGCTCCGCCGACTCGTTGTGCACGCCTGCAGGAATCATGATTTCTACCGCAAACGCTTTGACGACAGTGGTGTCAATCCCCACAACATACAATCAATCAATGATCTCAAGAAACTGCCCCTGCTGACAAAAGAAGAATACCGCACTTTTACCGACTCCGAGTTTGAGTCAAAGCGGGACAAGTATGCGGGTTTCCACAAGGACTCAACCAGCGGATCAACAGGAATCCCGCTGACAATAGTCCGCTCATGGCCCGAGAGGGGATACATGTTGTCCAAATGGCTGAGGGAAATCTATCTGAACGGATACCGCTGCACCGACCGCACCTTTCGGATGATATCCCCCCACCGGATGACAGAAGGAAGAGACAGCATATTGCAGTTATTGGGGCTCTTCAGACGGGATGTCATCTCCTATCTTGCCCCTGATTCTGAAAAGCTGGCCGCGTATGAGAGGGCAAAGCCGACCTTCTTCTATGGAAACAAGACGCAGGTTGTTGAGCTTGCCAGATACATAGAGGAAAACGGACTGTCCGTCGCGCATCCGCGGATGTACGCTGTCGGCGCCGAGACCATCGATGCCAATTCGCGCGCGCTGTTCTTCAGGGTTTTCGGCGAAGACAACTTCTTCGAGACCTACGGCTGTGAGGAAACCGGCATTCTCGGTTTTCAAATCAAGGGCACACCGGGGCTGCACTTCAGCCATGACACGAATATCCTGGAATTGCGCGGCGAGGACGGACAAGACGCCGAGAACAGCGGTTCCTGCGTGATAACCGACTTGGGCATCTTCAGCTTTCCCCTGATTCGATATCATTTGGGGGACCATTTGGACACCCATATAGACGAGGCGACCGGACTGCGCAAGATAGAGCGCATACGGGGCCGGTTAAACGACTGGCTGGTCTGGAAAGACGGAAGCCGCACCGACTATCACCATTTCTACGAGGTTATGGGCGCATTCTCAAAAGAAATAGCCCAGTTTAGAATCATTCAAGAGGCGCACGATTTGATACGGATTCTTGTCGTGCTTTCACCCGCACAACAAAGAACGGCAACGGAGGAAAGGCTCCGAAATCATATTGTCAACAGGATGAAATCGCAGATGCGGGACGATGTCCATTACGAGGTGGCCTTTGTTCCGGACATTCCGGCGGATGCCAGCGGCAAAATGCGAATGGTGCTCAGCAATGTCAACCGCGATGCCTGAGTCTAAACATCCCAGAATCTCCCTGGTCGGGGATGTCTGTGTTCCTGCTGGCCTTATTTGCGGAACAACAGCGGCCGACCTCGACTTCGTAAAGAGCTCTTTCACAGCCCCGTTTGAAGGCACCGACTTGATATTGTGCAATTTGGAGGCGCCGATTTCCGACAGAACAGATGCGCGGGAGAACAAGAAGTACAATCTAAAGAACGACCCCGCAGTGCTTGAATTGCTCGACAAACGTTTCGTGCTGAGCCTTGCCAACAATCACATGATGGATTACGGAGAAGAGGGGCTCACAGACACCATCGGGCGGTTGCAGGCAGCCGGATTTGCCTTTGCGGGTGCGGGCAGAAACATTGAGGAGGCTTCACAGCCTGCCTATGTTCACGCGGACAGCATGGCTGTCGCCATGGTCTGTGCCGCCGATCCCCGCTTCCAGCCTGCCGGACCAACCTCCGCGGGCGTGTTGCCTGCACGCCCCGAAGTGCTGGAACCAATCATCGCAAAAGCGCGGCAGCGGGCTGAATGCGTCGTTGTGAGCATCCATGCCGGCATGGAATTTACGCCGGTTCCAACCCCGTTCATGATGAACCTGGCCGATGGGTGCCTTAACGCGGGCGCTTCCGTCGTCTGCTATCATCACGCGCATTGTTTGAGCGGTTGCACGCGCAAAGATGAGGGCTTGATTCTGTGGGGGGTTGGAAACTACGCATTCCCGTACATCCTCCCGCGGGGATACTCCGCCTGGTTCCGATCGGCCGTTTGGAATGTCACAATCAACAATTCGGGAGCGGCAGAAAACCTGGATATCGTCCCAATCACCCTTAATCCGGACGGGATTCCGTCCATCGCCCGCGGAAGAGCGGCAGAACAGATCAAGGCAACCATTGACAAGTGCAGCAGGAGGATGGAAAGCGGGAAGAGTCTTGGCTTGTGGCGGCTGTGCTCCGTTGTCCATCCTGCGTACATCTGGATGGCGTTGAACAACTATTCTGAAATGGCGCGACGCACGGGCGTGCGCAGCGTGCTAAGCCAGATTGTCAACGCTTTACTGTCGTATGGGACCAAGGGCTCGCATGTCCGCTAGCACACTACAGGCATTGAAGAAATGGCTCCCGCGGGTGCGCCGCGCGGTGTATTTGCTTGCTCCTCCGGTCCTGCTGTTTCTTATACTGCGCCGGATTGATTTCTCTCTCTTCCTCAAAAAGACGGCTGACGTCAATATTTGGCTGCTTCTCCTGGGGGTGAGCTACTATCCGGCCGTGGTGGTCGTTTCGGCGCTTCGCTGGAAGATCACCCTTTCAGAGTATTTCCACCTTCGCCCGTCATTGAGATATCTGGTCCGGCACTATTGGATCGGCATGGCCCTGGGTTTCTTTTCCCCGGGACAGCTTGGGTTGGACGCCTATCGCATCGTGGTCATAGGCAGGCGCCACAGCCACTACATGCAAATGGTCTTTGCGGTGTTCATTGAAAAGGTCATGGCACTGCTCAATGCCGTGTTGCTGGTGCTTTGTTTGTATCCGCTCGTCAGGCAATTCATTGTGCGGCATGATTCGGTGCTCGACCAGGTCTTGAACGTTTCCTGCCTGGTTGGGCTGGCATCGCTGGTTCTTGGCGGGGTTGTTCTTGTTGCCGCACGGCACCGGCTTGCGCATCGGCTTGTAAACGCGGTATCGGCGTTCATTCTGCGCTTCATAAACCGCATGAAAGGGACATTGGATACCGAGGCGGCCGCGAAGGATGCCGGCGACCCCTCCAAAGTCCTGGAACTTCTTTCCAACCCCAGGCCTTTCGTGCTTGTTTTCGGCGCTTCACTCGTTATCCAGCTTGTGTCCGCCATGGGCAACCAGATCATCTTCCGGGCGGTGGGCTATGACATTCCTCTGGTGGTCAATCTGTTCGTCACCCCCATCTTCTACTTCATCTTCCTGATTCCAATTTCGTTCGGCAGCCTGGGGGTGCGCGAAGGCGCCTATATTCTGCTTTACGGGGCTTTCGGCGTTCCTGCCGAGGTCGCTTTGCTGGTCAGCTTTGTCAATCTGTCGGGCATCCTGTTCAACAATGCGTTAGGAGCGACGATGATTTGGGGGGCACGCCGGGACAAGAACAACGGTTCGGGCAGGGCAACGGACCAGACGCCGACGGCGGGCCGGGGCGAAGAAAAGTTGTAGCTGCCGTATTTGACATTCCTCAATACGCCGTCTTATGTCGGCCGGGTGTCGTGACACGTCGCAGGAGCGGCAACAACGCTTGGTCGTTCCGAGACAAGCGCATGCGTTGGCGCGGCCCGTTGTCTCCAGAACTTCTTGGGGAACTTTACATGACCTTGCAGGCGCCCTGGATCATTTTGTCCCATGGGACATTTTGTCGCACAATTCTGCTGCGGTCGCAACAACACGGAATCCATTCCATTCTCTATAAGATACTGCCCTGCTGTTACTTACAGCACTCACCTAAAACAATACTCTTACGGAGACTTTCGGCACGATCATTGCTAATGATTATGGTGTTTAGCCCGTACTTGGGCAAGCATCAAGCGTTGATTGTTCCTGTTGAACACGAGTGACAACAAACAAAGCGGTCGCATCAAGGACCGAAGCTTAACTGAAAGCACCGGAAGTGGTAGTACGCAAATCGCATTGGCGCTTGGAATTCCTCCGAAACTCATGGGAGAAAGTGTGAAGGATGCCTGGAATCCCTGTACTCAAACTGGCGCCGGTGATAGAGACAATACCGTTTAATCGTGCGTGCATCCAGGGGAAGGAGTTTGCGTACATCGCACGCGCGATTGACAACGGCCACATTATGGGAGACGGCGCGTTCAGCAAGAAATGCGAGGCCTTCTTCGAGAAGGTGATTGGCGCCAAGAAGGCGCTGCTGACTACCTCCTGCACGGACGCGCTTGAAATGGCCGCCATTCTTCTTGACACGGGACCTGGGGACGAGGTGATTCTCCCCTCCTTCAATTTCGTCTCCGGCGCAAATGCATTTGTCCTCCGGGGGGCAAAGCCTGTCTTTGCCGACATTCGCGGGGACACCCTCAACCTTGACGAGAATCGTCTGGAATCCCAGATCGGAGAACGGACGAAGGCGATCCTTGTCGTCCATTACGCGGGGGTTGCCTGCGAGATGGACGCGATTCTGAGAATCGCCGCGGCGCACGGTGTGCCCGTGGTCGAAGACAATGCCCACGGACTCTTTGGGAAATACTGGGGAAAGCCCCTGGGCTCTTTCGGCGCCCTGGCCACCCAGAGTTTTCATGAAACGAAAAACATCACCTGCGGCGAGGGGGGTGCTCTGCTCATCAACGACCCGCGCTATCTGGAACGGGCGGAAATCATCCGGGAGAAGGGCACCAACCGCAGCCGTTTCTTCCGGGGCCAGGTGGACAAATACACCTGGGTCGACATCGGTTCGAGTTACCTTCCGTCCGACATGATTGCGGCATTCCTGTTTGCCCAGTTGGAATGCTTCGAACGGATTCAGAC
>CAIXUF010001192.1 GCA_903922535.1 Candidatus Hydrogenedentota bacterium | reverse complement strand
GAGCCTTTGCCGCCGGGGCATGCCGCGCAGCCACTGCCGCTGTGGTCCAGCCCGGCCTCTGAGCGGCTGATCCAGCCATCCCCGTCCGAATCAACCACACTGAACAGTTCTTGAGTCAGGCCGGGTAGTGAGGCTAGGGCCTCCGCATAACTGACCTGACCATCTCCATCACCGTCCACGGCATCAAATGTTTGGGAAAGGAGGTCACACAATGCCGTTTCGGTCGGCGGAGGACCCGCGCACAGACCCGTGGACACAGTCAGCGACACGGCACTTCCGGTAGGCGCCTGGGTGCCTGCGGCAGGGCTCTGGCTCATGACCAAACCGGCCCCCACAGTATTGCTGCACTGCTGCGTCACTGTTCCGGTGGTCAGATTCGCCGCGCTAAGCCGCATACTTGCGGCCATCTGCGCAAGGTGCGCCAAATCGGGCACAGTCGGATTACAGGTCCCGGTGGACACCACAAAAGCCACCGCTGTCCCGACTGCCACCTGTTGCCCCGCTTCGGGAGTCTGGCTGACGACCAGGCCGTCAGCGATGGTGTCGCTGCACTGCCGCGTTACGGCTCCGCTGGTCAGATTTGCGGCGGTGATTGCATCTTCAGCCACCGCCTGAGTCTGCCCCACAACGTTCGTCACTGAAGGATTGCAGGGACCCAGCGACACCACCAAGGCCACGATGGCGCCAAAGGGAGCCTGTACGCCCGCCTCCGGGACCTGGCCCATGACTCTGTCCCTCAACACCGCGTCGCTGCACTGCCTGGTCACCGTCCCGGCATGCATATTGGCGGTGGCAAGCGAAGCACCCGCCTCTGCCTGGGTCTGACCGACCATGTTGGGCACGTCCACATTGCACGGCCCTGTGGACATTACCAGGCTTACCGTGCTTCCAAAGGGCGCCTGCTGCCCCGCCGCCGGGTTCTGACTTAGCACCTTTCCCGCCGCGACGGTGTTACTGCACTCCTGGGTGATTGTGCCCACGGAGAGCCCTGCGGCGGTGATGGCGGCGCCCGCCACCGCCTGGGTCTTTCCGACCGCGTCGGGCACGGTCACATTGCACAGTCCTGTTGACAGCGCCAGGGTCACCGCCGTTCCAAACGGGGCCAGCGCGTCCGGTGCCGGGCTCTGGCTTAGCACCTTCCCCGCCGCGACGGTGTTGCTGCACTCCTGTGTGGCTGTGGCCATGGAGAGCCCTGCGGCGGTGAGGGTTGTGTTTGCCGCGGCCTGGGTCTGATCGATCACGTTGGGCACGCTCACATAACACAGTCCTGTCGATAGCACCAGCGTGATGGGACTGCCAAACAATGCCTGCTGGCCCGCCGCCGGGTTCTGACTTTGGACCTTCCCTGCCGCAACGGTGTTGCTGCATTCTTGCGTGATTGTGCCTACGGTGAATTCCGCATCTGTGATGGTTGCCGCGGCCTCTGTCTGGGTGTGACCCAACAGGTCAGGCACGGTCTCGTTGCACAATCCGGTCGAAACCACAAGGGTCACCGCACTGCCGACAGGCGCCATGGTGCCCGCCGCCGGGTCCTGGCCGCTGACAAGTCCGGACGCCACGGTGTTGCTGCACTCTTGGGCAACGGTTCCGGTGGTCAGATTTGTGGCGGTGAGCGCATTGTCTGCCGCAGACTGAACCTGTCCCGTCACATTGGGCACGGCCGCGACAATGGGCGATTCGAGCAGTACGAGATTGTCGGTGCTTGTCGAGGGGGCCACGTTTGTGTTTCCGGTCGGATCCGCCACGGCGCCGGCCGGGATGTTGACCATCACGGTTCCGCCTGTGGTCATCCCCGAAACCGCCGCATTCCACGTGATGTTGTCCGTCGTGGTCAGCACCACGGACATTTTCCCGGCTGCCGTGCCGGTGACAGTGACGTCGGCGCTTGAAAAGGTCGCCGGGTCGATGGCCTCGCTGAACACCACCGTGAAATTGACGGGGGACGTGTTGGTTGGGTCCGCCTGTGCATCCGCCTGGTCAATCGTCACCGTCGGCGGTGTCGTGTCCGGGATGCCTGCTATCTGGATGAATTGCGCGTCTCCGTTGGTGCACACGAAGGTGGCCGTGCCGTCACGGGCGGTCACGCTCAATTCAATGATCAGTTCGAACTTGCCTGGTGTGGACATGCGGGTGTCGCCGGGGAAGTCGAGCCAGCCCACGGCGGGAGGGGCCACCATGTTCACGGCATACACGTTGGGTGGCGGTTTTTGGGATGTAAAGCCTGCCCGCCACGAACGATAGGCGGCAACGGTGGCGGGCCGGAAGTAGTAGGCGGCCCCGTTGATCCGCAAAGGCGCACTGTCGGAAACGCGGTACGCCTGGAGGTCGATGCGAAAGTCCGTGTCCACCGGGCAGGGATTGGGGGTAATGGTCACGTCGTTGCGAATGTCGCTGCAGGAAGATTGCGACTGCACGACGGCACCCGAAAGGAGCGCGGCCAACGCCGTGTTGTCGGCCGCGAATGCCACAGGAAATGCTGAATTAGCGTTGAGTCTGGCTGCTGACAGGGGACGTGGCGGATGCGCTTGGAGAAAGACTGCCCCGCCGAGACCCCATACCACGAGACCCATGAGCGCCAGAAAAGCCACTTTGGCAAATCCCGATTCCGGCAAAGCACTTCCCAAAATGGAAGCCGGTCCGTGAAATCCGCATGGCATCGCCTTCATGGCGTGCGTAAAGTTATTTTCCGGGACCTGATGGGCGAACTTCTCTTGCTTGCCCGCCTCACCTCGGGCGCCGGATACGATCGCCGGTTTGTGGATGCGATCCAGCATGTTCTTCATCACACTTCCTCCATTTTGTCCACGAACGTACGAAAAGTGCGTGCGATGCCGGCGTTTAGCCAGTCGTGATTCCGAAGGGCTTTCTTCGCCCCATGACACGACTCGTCACAGACAGCAACACCCAAATGCCTATGGCAGAATACCCGGTTAGTCGAAAAAACACAAGGTCCTGGGCATGGCAAGCTGTTTTGTTAGCGAACATGATGGGATGACCCCGCTCTGGTCTTGAGACCAAAGTGTGCCAGCGCATTCAGGGCTCATTTTCTTCGGACATTGGTCTGCATTCCGGTGCACCGGCCCGGCGAGTCGGCAGACTGACGAAAATCGCCGTGTGACGCGTCGACAAATCGCGGTTTGGCGATGCGACTATGCTGGTCGCGGGCGCATTCGGCCTGATATCGGGCGAACTCCGATGGTGCGTAGGGGCGACCGCCGCCCCATTCGATCAGGCGGCCGGGACTCGTCTTCCAGTAGCGATTGTGGTCGAGTAGGAACTGTTGGGCGTCGGCCGGATCAATGCTCAGGCAGACTGCCGGGCCGAAGCTTTCGCAAAAGAGGTTGTGGCGGATATAGACATTCCCCGGTTGCGTATGGGGCTCAATCATCCAGGCCCACACATGGTAGCCCAGCGGTTGCGGGTAGGGATCTGTCCGGCGCGGGGGCATTTCGCCCTGCATGCTGAAGCCGCCGCCTGCGTTGATGCAGGTGTTGTGCTCAAAATAGACCTCCCGGGAAGGCTCGCGGGATTCGTAGGCGGCCAGGCCAATGTCCACAAACAAGTTGTTGTGGAAGTGGATCCTTTCAGGAATGTTCTTGGTCCCTCCGCCCTGGTGCGTAACGGCGGAGTCGTGAATGTTGTCGAAGAGACAGCCCTGGACCTCCACATCCCAGGCACCGTCCCATAACTCAACCGCATTGCCGAAGCGAATCTGGCGTTCCCGGTTCCAGACGGCTCCGCCAATGAAACGGAAGTCGCAGTTGCGGATGACGACTTGTCGGGGATGGAATTCCTGGTAGCCATGCACGCCGCTGTTCTGGAAGCTCAGATTCTCCAGGATGACGTTGTGCTCGCCGCCGACCAGTTTGCGGTGTCCCCAGAGCACGCATTCGATCTTGTCGTAGGCCAGGCCGGGATTCATTTCCGACCTGAGATAGAGGATGTCGCCGCCTTCTTGCTGCTTTCCGAAACCGGTGTAATGCCAGTCCCCCGGCTGGCGCAGGTCTTCCGGTTCCCAGCGCAGGATGCCGCAGGAGGCTCCGTTGTTGAAAATCAGATTGCAGACTTCACTGGATGGCGTTTCGGTGCAGCGCCAGATGGAAGGCCGTTCCTCGACCCACTTGTCGGAGCCGCCCACCGGCACGGACCCGAGAAAGGCGGGTTTCGGGCCGTTGCCGTAAGCGCTGTAGATAATCGGAGACTGTTCCGTGCCGTTACAGGTGCGCAGCCAGTCACGGATGACGCTGCCCCGCTTGAAGAGCACACGATCACCCCCCACGAACTTGCGATCAGCGTGGGTCTTGAACGGTTGCGACGGCGTCAGGCCATCGTTGTCGTCGTCACCACCCACGGGGTCAATATGGTAGGTGTGTCCCGGGGTCCCTGTTTCCGAAGGAGCCACCGTGCGGCAGCCGAACCCGAGCATTGCGGATGCTGACGCAACGCCTATACTCCGAAGGCATTGTCGCCGACTTGGCTTCGATTCCATCCCAGGACCCTTTCTGCCATTGTCTGCTGTGCATGAAAATGTCGCAGGCTCTGGCGTACGCAGGGATTATGGCGCGGTCATTGGCACCGACGCAAAGCGCTGGCGCCTTCCGGAGAAAGCACGAGAAAATCGTGGTGCGCTCGAAACTGTAATCATGGGGTCTCCGCCCTTTTTGCCCGCTCTTGAGGATTGCAGGTGGGGCGGAAAGCATCTCCGTTAGCCACGCCTTGCTTGAAGATCCCCCAAGACGCTAGGCTGGGGCGGAGAGGTTGAATGCGTACCTGGTTGCGAAAGGCTCCCCAATGCATCTTGATCCCATTGGAACATTCCACTGCGCCGCGCGGTACCCCTACGACGCCGCGCGCCAGCCGTCGGTCGCAGAATCCAGCGGCGGCAATATCCTGTTGGAGAAAGGCCACAACTACGAGCAGGCCCTGCAGGATCTCGACGGCTTCTCGCATATCTGGCTCATTTACGTCCTCCACCACAACGCAAACTGGAAGCCCATGGTGCAGCCTCCGCGGGCCTCCCGCAAAGTGGGCGTCTTCGCCAGCCGCGCGCCGTACCGCCCCAACCCCATTGGACTCTCCTGTGTGGAACTGGTCTCGATCCAAGACCTGCGCGTGAATGTCGGTCCCCACGATCTCCTCGATGGTACGCCCATCCTCGACATTAAGCCCTACCTTCCCTACGCCGACAGCTTTCCCGAAGCGAGGTGCGGCTGGGTCGAGGACGTATCCAACGACGTGTGGGAAGTGCGCTTTGCCCCGGAAGCCGAGCAGCAACTCGCCTGGTTGGAGGAGGCCGGCGTTAAGGCAATCCGTGCCTTCCTCCAGCAACAGCTCCGCGAACACCCCTTCAACCAGCAACGCAAGCGCATCCGGCAGCTTGCCGACACACATTGGGAAATCGCGTACCGCACCTGGCGGGTTGACTACGGCGTGGACGAAACCGCGCGGCGGGTGTTGGTGGAAAGGGTTCGCTCCGCGTATACCGATGAGGACTTACTGAGCCCAGAGGATAGATACAAGGACAAGGGGCGGCATCGGGAATTTCGCAGTGCATTCTTGGCGTAATTTTGAAAGGGAGGGGAGGAGCGCCGACGGCTGCTTGCCTGGCATCCATTCAGCCGTGGTGGGCTTAATAGAGCGGCGTTCCCTGTTTCGTAACTATCAAGTGCCATAACATCGTTCAGTGAATTATG
>CAIXUF010001191.1 GCA_903922535.1 Candidatus Hydrogenedentota bacterium | reverse complement strand
TCGATGGTTTTGTTGACGCGTTGAAGCGCCGCGTCATATCCGCGCCGCTCCACAATGCGCCTCCCTCCCGCTTCGCGTTCAGAATATACGACCAGCCTTGGCACGTCACGCCCGGCATTCATGTAGTCCATGAACAAGCGGCCGCCCGGTTTCAATACCCGCGCCATTTCGCGCGCGGCCCGACGGTTGTCCTCCTCGTCGGCAAAGTAGCCGAAACTGGTGAAGAAATTGAACACCGCGTCAAACTGCGCATGGAAGGGCAGCCGCCGCATGTCGGCGCGAACCAGGATCGCTTCGGTTCCCAGCGCGGCACGGGCGCGGCGCAGCAGTTGGGGCGAATAGTCCACCCCGGTCACACGCGCCGCGTGGCGCGACAGGTGCGCCATGTGGCGCCCCGTGCCGCAGCTCAGGTCCAGCACGCACTCGCGCGCGCCGAGTCCCGTCTGGGCGCATGCGAATTCGGCCTCGGGCGCCGCCGCCTCGGGGGTGCGGTGGGCGTATATCACGGGATAGAGTTCGCCGAACGCCGCTTCAAACCAGTCGGGCGGCACGTCCCCGTTGGGGGGGGCGTCCGCCCGGCTTATGTCAAGTTGATCTGTCATATCGGATCGCCGCTCCCGGCACGGCCGCTCCGCGGGGCGGTCAGGACCAAGTGTCAAATGTTTCGTATATGGCGCGGATGGCGGTTTTGAAATCGCCCTCCTCCACGCCGATGATGATGTTCATTTCCGACGAGCCCTGGTCGATGACGCGGATGTTGACGCCGGCCGCGGCGAGCGCGCCGGTGAGGCGGGCGGCCACGCCGACATGGTGGTTCATGCCCTGGCCGACGGTGGCAATCATGGCGAGGCCGGGGGTTATGGTCATTTCATCGGGGTCCACCCGTCTTTGAATGGCCTCAAGAATGGCGTCGCCCTTGTCCTTGAGTTCCGCGTCGCGCAGGATCACGGACATGGTGTCGATGCCGGTGGGGAGATGCTCCCAGTTCAGGCCAAACTCGTCGAACACGGAGAGCACGCGCACGCCGAAGCCCTTTTCCTTGTTCATCAGCGTCTTTTCGATGTTGAGCATCGTGAATCCGGCGTGGCCGGCGATGCCGCAGACCGGCGTGTGCGAGACGCGCGCCGCGACGATCATGGTTCCGGGCGCCTGCGGGTCTTTCGTGTTGCGTATGTTTATCGGGATGCCGGCGGTGCTCACGGGGAAGATTGCCTCGTCGTGCAGGACGGTCGCGCCCATATACGCCAGTTCGCGCAGTTCCTTGTAGGTGATTTCCTCGATGCGTTTGGCGTCGGGCACGATGCGCGGGTCGGCCATGCGGAAGCCCGACACGTCGGTCCAGTTTTCGTACAGTTCCGATTTGGAGGCGCGCGCCACGATGGAACCGGTCACGTCGCTGCCGCCGCGCGAAAAGGTGCGGATGCTTCCGTCGGGCATCGCGCCGTAGAAACCGGGAACGACATAGAGGCCCGCGCCGTGCAGGCGCGCGCCGAGCAGGTCGTAGGTGGCGGGATCGAGTTCGCCGGAGGCCTTGAACCTGACGCATTCCGCCGGATCGACAAACTCGGCGCCCAGCACTTCGGCGATGAGGCGGCTGTTCAGGTACTCTCCGCGCGAGGCCATGAAGTCCGGCGCGTCGTAGGTTCCGGCCAGCTCCGCGATCTCGCGGAGATGGTGGTCGATGTCGAAGGTCACGCCCAGTTCGCGGGCCAGTTCGGTGAAGCGCGCCTCGATCATGCGTCGCGGCTCAGACGCGTCCAGTCCCTGGCGGGCGATGCTGTGCCATGCGTAGAGCAGGTCGGTGATTTTCTTGTCTTCCGGCGTGCGTTTGCCCGGGGCCGAGGCGACGATGAGGCGCCTTTCCGGATTGGCGCGGATGATGTCCAGCACCTCGCGGATGCAGGCGGCATCGGCCAGGGAGGTTCCCCCGAATTTGCAGGTAATGCGTTTCATATATTCTCCTCTCGCTTTTCGGAACGCTCCGGTCAAGTCCCCTTTGAGGGGCATGTCAGGGAATCATCTCCGTCACCTTGCGGACCACGTCGTTGAAGGTGACGTACAGCATCAGCGCCAAAATCATGACGATGCCCACCTGCTGGAAACGGACCAGGAAGGCCTCGCTCAACGGCTTTCGGCGGATGCTTTCCAGGACATTTATCACCACCTGGCCGCCGTCCAGCACGGGCAGCGGCAGCAGGTTGAACACAAACAGGTTCACGCTGATGAAGGCGGTGATTCTGACAAGCCAGTCCCAACCGGCCGCGGCCGCCTTGGTGGTCACGTCGTAAATCATCAGCGGCCCGCCCAGATCCTTCGGACTGATGTCCCGGAAGATGAGCCCCTTGAGCGTGAGCAGCGTGCGGTTGACGGCGAGCCAGCTTTCCTGCCATGCCTTTGGCAGGGCCTGGGCAAGGGTGTAGCGCTGGAAAACGGTGCGGGGCTGCGGCGTCATGCCAATGTCCCGTACGGAATCCACGGCCACGGAAACGGTCTTGGATTCGGCCTTCTGTATCAGTCCGAACATCACGGCCGGACGCGCGATCTTAAGCTGCACCGTGCCGCCGGGATTCTTCTCAACCGTGTCTTGCAGCAACTGCGGCGTGGCGGGCTGGCCATTGACCTCGACAATCTGGTCCAGACGTTTCATACCGGTCTTTTCGCCCAGTTCGGGAAGGATTTCGCGAACCACCGGCGCGCCCTTGTCCATGACCTCCGTGCCGTCCCGGGCGATGTCTCCCAAGGCTGCCAAGCCGAGTATGCGGCCCACCGTGCGCGGCTTGACCGTGATGGTCATGGGCGTTCCCGCCCGGTCAATATCCAGTGTGGTCTCGCCCCCCTCCGCCAACTTCTCGAAATGCTCGAAGAAAAGCTTCAGGGGTATGGGCTTGCCGTCGGCGCGGCGCACGATGTCGCCCTTCTTGAGGCCCGCCAGGGCGGCGGGGGAATTGTCAGCCACTTCGTTGGCAACCACGGTGTCAAAGGGGCCCACGCCGAAACGGGGGCGCTTGGTTATGTCGATTACCTTGGGTGCCACACGGGAAAGAAAGCGCTCGGACCCACCTTTTTCGGTTTCCCGCTCGATGACGACATCATGCAGCGTGCCTGCGCCGTTGAGCATGGCGGCCATGGCGAGATCCTGAATGTTCTCAATCGGTTTCCCATCGACCGACACAATCAGGTCGCCCAACTGCCAGCCGCTCGCATCGGGCGCGCCGGTCAGGGCCGGTGCGGCGCTGCCGTTCATGCGGAACATGGGCACGGTGGCGGCCGGGGAGTCTTTGGCGATGTAGCCCACGCGCGCCATGACTTCCGATTCGGGAACTTCGGCGCCGACCACGGCAATGACCGCGTACAGCACGACCGCCAGCACGAGGTTCATCAGCGGTCCCATGACCAGCACAAGGAGCCGCTGCCATACGGGCCGGTTCATGAACCAGCGGTGCTCGGGCACGCCGCCGTATTCCTTCTCGCGCTCCTCCTCGGACAGCGGGACGTCCTCCTGGCCGGCCATCATCACGAAGCCGCCGAAGGGTATGGCGCTGAGGCAGTAGTCCGTTTCGCCGACCTGAAAGCCGAAGACGCGCGGGGGCATGCCCAGGCTGAATCGTTTCACGTAGATGCCGCACAGCTTTGCCGCGACGAAGTGGCCCAGTTCATGAACGAAGATGAGCAGGCTCAGCACCGCGAAAAAGATGAGCAGTTTGAGCAGGAAGGGCAGCACGATGGTCAGCATTTTGTTTTCAGTTCCATTTCGGCAATCACTGCGGCCGCCGCGGCCCGGGCCCGGCAGTCCGCATCGAGCACCGATGCAAGTTCGTACGAGGGTTCCGCCGGACAGCGGCCGCACACTGCGGCCACCACGTTGGCGATGTCGAGGAACGGAATCCGTTCGGCGCAGAAGGCGGCCACCGCCTCCTCGTTGGCGGCATTGAGCACGGCGGTGGCCGTGCCCCCCTCCGCCGCGGCCCGGCGCGCCAGCGCCAGGCAGGGGAATTCGTCAAAACAGGGCTCCGCAAAGGTCAGCCCCGAGAGCGTCTTGAGGTCAAGCCGGCCGATGGGCGCGGGGGCGCGGTCAGGCCAGGCAAGCGCGTAGAGGATGGGGGTCTTCATGTCGGTCAGGCCGAGCTGGGCGAGAATGTTTCCGTCGTTGAACTCGACCATGCTGTGCACCGTGCTTTGGGGGTGGATGACCACCTCAATCCGGTCCTGGGGAAGGCCGAAGAGCCACATGGCCTCAACGATCTCAAGCCCCTTGTTCATGAGCGTGGCCGAATCGACGCTGATCTTCGCGCCCATCTTCCAGGTGGGGTGGCGGGTGGCCTGGGCCGGGGTGATGAACTGCAGCGCCTCGCGGGGCATCCCGTAAAAGGGGCCGCCCGAAGCCGTCAGATGGATGCACCGGACGTCGCTGATGTCGTGCCCCTGCAGGCACTGGAACACGGCGCTGTGCTCGCTGTCCACGGGCAGCACCTCAACGCCGCACGCGCGGGCCCGTTCCATGATGAGCCGGCCGGCCATCACCAGGGGCTCCTTGTTCGCCACGGCCACGCGGTTGCCCGCGTTGATGGCCGCCAGCAGTGGGGCGAGCCCCGCCGCGCCGACGACCGCGCACAGCACGGTGTCCGAGGGCAGCGCCGCGATTTCCTCCAAGCCCTTCGGCCCCGACAGCACGGGACATCCGGGTTCCAGGGCGCGCAGGCGCGCCGCGGCCGCATCGTCGCAGAGGGCGGCGGTTGCGGGGCGGAATTCGCGGATCTGCTCGCAGAGCAGTTCGGCGTTTGAATGTGCCGCCAAGGCGCCGACCCGGAACATTTCCGGGTAGCGGCGGACGACTTCAAGGGCGCTGCGGCCAATGGAGCCGGTTGAGCCCAGGATTGTGATTTGGCGTGGTCCGGAACGGGTAATCATGGTGCGGCTGCGCCTCAGCCCTCCCGTTCGATGCCGGCCAGGTAATCGTCCACGGTGCCGCGCGCCTCGGAGCGGCGGTGCAGCAGGTCCTTGACCTCGCCGGCGGTGGACATACCCAAGGCCTCGATGGCCACCTGGCGCGCGTCGGCCATGCGGATGGACGCAATCTCGGCGCGGATCACCGGCAGCACGATGGGTGACATGCTCAGCGAGCTGACGCCGAGCCCAAGCAGCAGTTCCGTGTACAGCGGGTCGCCGGCCATTTCGCCGCAGATGCCGCAGGGAATACCCTGCGCCATCGCCGCCGTGGTGACCCGGCTAATCATGCGCAGCACGGCGGGATGGGCCGGTTCGTAGAGATGGGCGATCTTCTCGTTCACGCGGTCGACCGCCAGCGAATACTGGATGAGGTCGTTGGTGCCGATGCTGAAGAAGTCGCACTCTTTCGCGAGCAGGTCGGCAATCATCACGGCCGAGGGCACCTCAATCATCGAACCGACCTTGATGTCGTGGTCGTAGGGGATTTCCGCGGCATCGAGATCGGCGCGGACCTCGTCGAGCACGAGTTTCACGTCGCGCAGCTCGTTCACGCCGCTGATCATGGGAAACATGATGCGGACGTTGCCGTGGGCCGAGGCGCGCAGCATGGCGCGCAACTGGGGTTTGAAGATGTCCGGCCGGGCCAGGCAGAAGCGGACGGCCCGCCAGCCGAGCTGCGGGTTGTCCTCGTGGAGCACCTGAAGGTGCGCCACCAGCTTGTCACCGCCGATGTCGATGGTGCGCAGTGTGACCGGAAGCGGGCGCAGCGCGCGCGCCACCTCGGCGTAGGCCGCGTACTGCTCTTCCTCGGAGGGCACCTCGTTGCGGTTGAGAAAGAGGAATTCCGTGCGGTAGAGGCCGATGCCCTCGGCGTTCACCTTGAGGCTGTGGGGGATTTCGATGGGCAGCTCTATGTTCGCCTGGGTGAGAATCTGGACGCCGTCTCCGGTGCGGGAGGGGCCGGTTTCGGTCGCGCTGAGCAGGGTGGCGCGGCGCTGCTCGAATCGTTTCTGGGCGCTCCGGTAACGCTCGATGGTGGCGTCTGAGGCATTGATGACGACAACGCCGTCGGTCCCGTCGATGATGATGGTGGCACCGGGGGCGACGTGGCTGCTCAAGTACTGGACGCCCACGACGGCGGGGATCTCGAGCGCGCGCGCCAGGATGGCCGAATGGGAGGTGGCACTGCCCACATCCATCGCCAGACCGAGGGTATTTTCTACATCCATAGAGGCTGTGTCCGAGGGGGACAGTTCGTGGGCCACCACAATGCTCGGCTGGGGCAATGATTTCAGGTTGGGTTTTTCGACGTGCAGCAGGTGGCCGAGCACACGGTCGGTCACGTCCATCAGATCAGCGGTGCGCTCGCGGAACCGGGGA
>CAIXUF010001190.1 GCA_903922535.1 Candidatus Hydrogenedentota bacterium | reverse complement strand
GCTTGGCGCGTTCTCCTCAGGCTGGGCAGGGCGCAACTGGGCGGTTTTGGGCCGAAAGCTGCGAAGAATTTTGACTTGCGCCATTCCACGCCCACACGGTATACTCTGCCCCCTTAGTCGGCCCCGATTCCAAGTGGTGTCCTTAACTGTACTTATGGCCCGGCATACGGGCTATCCAACCCGCAGCGGAGGCTTTTTCATGGCTACAATGAATCCGGACAAGGTACGCAACGTTGGCATTGTCGGCCACGGCGGCGTGGGGAAGACCACGTTGGTGGAGCGCATTCTCCACAACTTGGGCATCACCAGCCGCCTGGGCAGCGTTGAGGAAGGCAACACGGTATGCGATTATCTTGAGGAAGAGGTGGAGCGCAAGTGCACCATCGCGATGAAGCTGGTCCACGTCATGTGGAACGACAGCCGCATTCATCTTATTGATCATCCCGGCTACGTCGATTTCCTCGGTGAACTCGCGGTCACCACGCCTTTGATGGACGGCCTGGTCATTGCCGTCGACGCCTCGGTCGGCGTTCAGGTGGGCACGGACAACGCGGTCAAATACGCGGACCGGTTCAACGTGCCCCGCGCCTTCTTTGTGAACAAGCTGGACCGCGAGCATACGAACTTCATGGAAGTGGTCAAGGAGCTGCAGGACACCTACGGCAAGCACTGTGTTCCGCTTGTCGTTCCCATCGGGGAGGGTGCGGGACTCAAGGGGGTTGTCAACATCGTCAAGGGAGACACGTCAGGGCTTTCCGACGCGGAATCAATCAAGGAGAGCCTGGTTGAGGCTGTTGCCGAGACCGATGAAGAGCTGACGATGAAATATCTCGAAACGCTGGAGCTTTCCCCCGAGGAGTTTACCCAGGGCCTTCAAAACGGAATAACAAGCGGCAAGATCATCCCCATCGTCGCCGGCAGCGTGGCCATGAACTTCGGCATCAAGGAACTCCTTGACATCATCGCCGAATCCTTCCCCAGCCCGCTGGCGCGGAAGATCGTGGCGAAGGAGTCGGACGAAAGCGAGGTCACCGTCAAGGTGGGTGTGAACGAGCCCTTCTTTGCGCAGGTTTTCCGCCAGGTGGTGGACCCCTATGTGGGCCATCTCACGCTTTTCCGGGTGCTCAGCGGCACGATCAAGTCTGAATCCGAATTCTACAACGTGAGCAGCAACACCAAGGAACGCACCGGCAAGCTGTACATGTTGCGCGGCAAGGAGCAGATTCAGGTGGACGAGGTCGGCCCGGGCGATCTGGCCGCCATGACCAAGCTGAAGAACACACGCTTCGGAGACACGCTCTCCGTTCCCGGCTGCAATGTGACCATGCCCAAGATCGAGCTTCCGACCGCGATGGTCAAGCTGGCCATTTTGCCCAAGGCCCGCGCTGACGAGGACAAGATCGGCGAGGCGCTCAACCGGGTTGCCGAAGAGGACCCGACCTTCACGCACTACCGCGACCCGGACACGAGTGAGCATGTTATCCGCGGCATGGGCGACTTGCAGATGGACATCCTGCTGAAGCGCATGCAGCGCAAATTCAAGGTCGAGGCGGAAACGCGCACGCCGAAGGTGGCCTATCGCGAAACGATCAAGGGCTCGGCCGAGGTTCAGGGAAAACACAAGAAACAGTCCGGCGGACACGGCCAGTATGGCGACGTCTGGCTTCGGCTGAAACCGAACGAGCGCGGCGCCGGCTACGAGTTCGTCGACAGCATCGTCGGCGGTGTCGTTCCGCGTCAGTACATTCCGCACATCGACAAGGGCTGCTCAGAGACCCTGCTTCAGGGTGTGATCAGCGGCAACCGCGTGGTGGACGTCATCTGCGAGCTGTATTTCGGTTCCTTCCACGCCGTCGATTCCTCGGAAATGGCCTTCAAAACGGCCGCGCGCAAGGGCATCCAGAAGGGTGTGCGCGAGGCCAAGCCGTGCCTGCTGGAGCCGATTATGGAAATCGCCATCACGGTTCCGTCAGAGTTCATGGGCGACGTGAACGGCGACCTCAACAGCCGTCGCGGCCGGCTGCTCGGCATGGACGCAGTCGGCGGCGGACGCCAGGTTATTCGCGCACTCGTGCCGGAAGCCGAAATCCTGCGCTATTCCACGGAGCTGCGGAGCATGACGCAGGGACGGGGCACCTACGAGCTGAAATTCGACCACTACGA
Source organism: Candidatus Hydrogenedentota bacterium (assembly GCA_903922535.1). The sequence goes on along the minus strand of CAIXUF010001190.1, from coordinate 70 downwards.
TGAAGTTCCTGAATTGGTTGCCAAGGAAATCATCGCGGCCTACGAAAAGTCCCGGGCCGGAGAGGAAGAG
>CAIXUF010001189.1 GCA_903922535.1 Candidatus Hydrogenedentota bacterium | reverse complement strand
GACGAGGAGCTTCTGGACCTGATGCAGGAAACCGGCTGTGCGCAGGTGTTGATCGGCTTGGAGAGCCCGACCGTGTCGGGCCTGCACGGGCTTGAACTGCGCAACGATTGGAAGTTCAGGAAGTTTCCGCACTATCAGAAAGCGATTCGCGCGATCCAATCCCGCGGTGTCACGGTCAACGGCTGCTTTGTGCTCGGTCTCGACGGGCACACGACCGACATCTTTGACCAGGTCTATGATTTTGTGAGGGAGGTGGAATTGTACGAAGTCCAGGTCACGCTGCTGACTCCGTTTCCAGGCACGCCTCTTTACACGCGCCTGGAGCGCGAGGACCGCCTGCTGGAACCGCTGAATTGGAAAAAGTGCACGCTCTTCGACATCAACTACAAACCCAGCAACATGTCGGCGACGGAACTGCACGACGGGTTCAAGAAGCTGGCCGTGGGACTATACAGCGAGGAATTCACCAATTGGCGTCGTAGCCGCTTCAAACATGTTGTCAAAGACCATCGTCGCCAGAAAGGAACTTCTTCCTGATCCTCTATACCTGGGCTTGGACCGTGCCCGGAAAGGAAATTCCCCGGGACGAATGAAACTCCAGCCGGCAGCGGCAGTTACGTGTTCTTCATCGCCTTCGACAACCGCAAGATTGTCAGGAAAAATCAAGACTCGTCTGATCCGCGAGCCCTGCGGGGATTTACCTGCGGCGGCGGCGCAACACCAAGGAAACCAGACCCATGGCTGCGAGTCCGGCCGCCGAAGGTTCAGGCACCGGATTGATAGTCAAGGACCAACTGTTGAGGGCCATGGTGCTGCCAGGGGCCACGTCGAACAAAGCGAGCGTCCAAGTGCCGTTGCTATCCATTGTGTTGAACGCAGCACCCAGACTCGCCGTCCGTGTCGCGGCGTCCATGACAGCCGTCGTGCTGGTGGGCGAAACATTGCGGCCATCGGGTTGGTAGGCACCGGCGAGCGCGCCCGTGGTGGGTGTCGCCGCATGGACATCGCCCCCCAGACCCGTATCGGACAGGGTCAGCGACAGGCTGGTGTTACCGTTTCCGGCCGGAAAGGCCGTGGTGCGGCCGATCCGGTTCAACAGCACGGAAAACCCGGTACTATGGGTCAGGGTACAGTAAATGTCCCCGCTCCAACCCGCCACCGCATTGGACAAATTGAGAACCACCTGCACCGACGTGATCGAGGTGGAATCTCCCGACACCGCGACCGACGACGTGAGACCACTTAGATTATTGTCCGGAATAACCTGACCAATATTCTCGGTTCCGGCATAAGTGGCCGCCTGACTGGTCACGGGAAGCAGCAGTAGGAGACAGAATCGTTTCATGAGTTTCAGACGGACTGGTTGTTAGAAAATCCGGTTTCGGAAGAATTCACAAGCGCGATTTTCGGGGTTCAGTAGGCAAGGCGGTAATACGCGGTGGGCAGATGGTCCGTGTCGGTCCAGGTCATGGTGCCGATGTTGCTGGCTGCGCCCGTCCAGAGGGTGGTCCAAGTGCTCAGGTCCGGAGATCGCTGGATACTGTAGGTCGTCCCCGGAATCCCATGGAACACCAGATATCTGTCACCATTCGGCTGGGTCGTAAGCTCAGGTTTGTTCAGGCCCGGCCCTCCCGTGCCCCCGGCGAGATTCTGTCCCACGGTCACGGTCACCGTGCCGGGAGTGGCCGCGCCGAGCGCGTCGGTCAGCGTGATGGGGAAACTGTCGGCACCGGAGAATGCGGTTGGCGGCGTGTAAAGGATGGAACCGGATGCCAGCGACACCGTTCCGCCTGCCGTCGAAGCCCCGCTGGGAAGGGCCAGGGTGATCGCGTCACCGTCGGCATCAGTGGCAAGAGCCACGATCTTGCTGGTGAAAACCGTGGCGGCCGTCTGATAGGGAGTGGTGATCGCATAACCCGGGAAGGTGGGTGCCGTGTTGCCGGGAGTCCAGTTGATCGACATGTTGGTGAAGTTGTTGCCGAGTGTCGGGGTTCCGGTGGAGCCTTGGGCGGGCGGTGTCGCCGAGAATGCGGAGGTTCCCTTGGTCCATGGCAGGCCGGTGGTCACCGGGCCGTTCACCCCGTTCTG
>CAIXUF010001188.1 GCA_903922535.1 Candidatus Hydrogenedentota bacterium | reverse complement strand
GTTTCTAGGGAGAATTGCATAGATGCCCCGAAAGCTGAGCATTGGCCTAGTCACACTGGGTTGTGACAAGAATACCGTGGACATGGAATACGTCGCGGGGCTGTTGGCCCGCGGCGGCTGTGACACCGTGCCTCTCGGTCCCGGTGAGGATGGGGGAGGGGCGGTGTTCGACGCCATTGTCGTGCTGACCTGCGGGTTCATCGCCGACGCAAAGGTACAGTCTGTGGAGACCGTGGTCGAGTGGGCCGAGCGCAAGAAGCAGACCGGCATGCCGCGCCGCATCTATGTTGCCGGATGCCTGGCGCAGCGCCACGGTGCGGAGCTGTTCGGTGCCATTCCCGAGATCGACGCGCTGCTCGGTGTGGGCCAGATGTCCCGGCTCGCCGACATGGTCCGCGCCGCCGACAACGACCGGCACCTGGAAGTCGCCGCCAAACCCCGCACGGATATCGTCACCGCCATGCCCCGCCGCCGCATCGAAACGGGTCCGCATGCCTATCTCAAGATAGCCGACGGCTGCAATCACACCTGCGCTTTCTGTGCCATCCCGGCCATGAAGGGCCCCTACATCAGCGTGCCGCGCGAGATCCTGCTCGACGAGGCGCGCCAACTGTTGCGTTCCGGTGTGAAGGAACTCGATCTTGTCGCGCAGGACATCACCGTCTACGGTCATGACTGTTACGACGCCTACCGCCTGCCCGACCTGCTCGGCGAACTCTGCGCGCTCAAGGGCGACTTTCGCGTGCGCTGCCTTTACGCCTATCCCGGAGGCATCAACCGCCCCCTGCTAGACGCCATGGCGAGCCTGCCCAAGGCGGCCCGTTATCTTGACATCCCCATCCAGCACATGGACTCGGGCGTGCTCAGGGCCATGCGCCGCCCCGCGCGCGGTGCCGACATCCCCGCGCTGGTGCACCGCATCCGCCGCGCCCTGCCCGGCGTGGCGCTGCGCACCACCGTGCTGGTCGGCTTTCCCGGCGAAAGCCCGGCCGCGTTTCGCGGGCTCACGCAGGGCCTGTGCGACACCGCCTTCGAATGGCTCGGCGCCTTTGCTTTCTCTATCGAGGAGGGCACCCCCGCCGCGGTCATGGAGCATCAGGTGCCCAAACGCACTCGCGAACATCGTCGGCTCCGCGTCATGGAACAGCAGGCCCACATTACCGCCGCGTTCAATGCTTCCCGCGTTGGGCAAACCGTCCGCGTGCTGGTCGATTCCGTCGATGCCGAAACCGGTGTCGCTCTCTGCCGCAGCGACGCCGAAGCGCCCGAGGTGGATGGTGTGATTCGCGTTCCCAACCTCCCCGGCGCGAAGCCCGGCCAGTTTGCGAACGTTCGCATCATTGATGCTGAAGTCTATGATGTCGTCGCCGTTCCGGTGTAGCATCGGGCACCTTTGCAAACGACAAGACTGTTGGTTCCGGGCTCTGCTCCATAATCCCTTTGGGATTTCAAACCCGCCGGAGCGATGTGCGGGCATTGCGGGTGAGCAACGGCCCTGTCCCTGCGGGTCTGCCTCTTGAATGGGGAGGCAAGAGGTGCTTTCAACCTTCCGTGGGCCGTTGTAATTTGACCTGTCTTCCCGATACCTTCATCATACTGTCCCAATCATAAGGAGCGGAAACGATGAACCTCGGACACAGTTCAGCACTGGTGGCCATGACCTGCCTGGCCGCATTCATGCCCTGCACCCACGCACAGCAAAACACACCCCTCGTGGTCGCCAACGCCCATTACCGTCTCGAACTGGACGCGGCCAACGGCGACCTCGTCTCCCTGACCTCGAACGGCCGCGAACTGGTCCAGAAAGGCTCGGCGCCGCGGCCGCTGTTCAGTCTGCGCTTCCGCCAGCCCGACGCAGGCACGCTGGAGGTGAACGCCCTGTCCGCCAAGTCGTTTTCAGCGGAGCGCGTGCAGGGCAACAGCAGCGAGACCGTTCTGCACCTCGACTACGCCGAACTGGACGGCAAGCCGGTCTCGGTCCGCGTGACCGTGCGCTGTCCCAAGGACGATCCCAACACCTACTGGTCGTTGTCCGTGGACAACGGAACCGGGCTGCCGCTGGAGCACATCGACTTCCCCACCGTGGTCACGCCGAATGACCTCAAAGGTACCGGAGGCGACGCCAAACTCTTCTGGCCGGGTATGGAAGGCGTGGAAGTGGAGGACATGGCCCTGCGCGAGAGTTTCTGGTGGAAGTGGCGGCCCATCGAGCATCCGGCCATGGGCTGGCTCGGCCTCTATCCCTCCGCCTGCCCCATGCAGTTCATGGCCTACTACACGCCGCAGGCGGGGTTGTACATCGCAGCGCACGACGCCGAATCCAATCCCAAGGGCATCGAATACCACGCCCATCCGGCCGGGGGCATTTTCCTCGACTACCGCCTGTTTCCCGGTCCCGTGTGGGACAAGCACTACGCCATGCCCTACGAGATGGTGGTGGGTGTGTTCCAGGGCGACTGGTACGATGCGGCCGACCGCTACCGTACCTGGCTGGACCAGTCCGCCATGCCCCGTCCCAAGAAACTTGAAGACAATCCGGCGCGGCCCGACTGGTTTGAGCAGTCGCCCATCGTGGTGACCTATCCTGTCCGCGGCACCAAAGATCTGGGCGACATGAAGCCCAACGAGTATTTCCCCTACACCAAGGCCCTGCCGGTGCTGGATTCCTTGTCCAAGCAGTTTGAAAGCAAGGTGCTCGCCCT
>CAIXUF010001187.1 GCA_903922535.1 Candidatus Hydrogenedentota bacterium | reverse complement strand
GTAAAAAAAACCGGGCAGTCTGGCTGTTGGGCCGGACTGCCCGGAGGGGTAACGAAAGACAGACTACTTCGACACGTTGAACTCGGCGCGGCGGTTCTTGGCCCATGCACCCTCATTGTTGCCGGGAACGGCGGGGGACTCGGCACCGTAGCTGATCGTGGTGAGGCGGTCGCCCGGCAGGCCACACTGCATCAGGAAAGCGCGGACGGCCAGCGCGCGGCGTTCGCCGAGGGCGAGGTTGTATTCCTGCGTGCCGCGGCTGTCACAATGGCCCGCAATCTGGATCATCTTGCCGGGGACTTTCTTGATGTTCTCCGCATTCGATTTCAGCGTTGCCATCGCGTCGGAGCGTATGGCGGAACTGTCAAAGTCGAAGTAGATGGTCTGAAGGCCGTATTGGCTGCCCGGCAGGAAATCCGTGCCCGCCTGGTTGAAGCCGGGCAGAGCGCCGCTGTCGGTGGAGTTGCCTCCCGCGCCGCTCCCGGAACCCATTCCGCCGGTGCCAGCGCCGAAATTCGGGCTAATCGGGGGCTTGTGCTTGCACCCGGCAAGACCGAGTACCGCAATCACAACCACCATGAGAACCATCAACCTCAACATGCTCTTCGTGCTCATATCGACCTCCGCTGTACTGTCGGTTCCGGTTGTCCCCCGTCCGCAGTCCGCGCCTCAACGGCGGACCTGAACGGTCACCCGGCGTCTTTGTTAGCGACAGCCGTCATTAGTACACTTTATATCCAATCCGTCAAAAAAGTTTCACCACAGGTTGTGGTGGGAAGGGTGGACTGGTCAGTAATACCGGCGAATGGGGAAACTGTTACAGCAAATGGAAGTACAGCAAAAAATGAGAATAATGGGATTGATGGGAGAAAACCAGACCCCCCCCCTCATCTTCCTGAAAGGTTGACGCAGGGGGGGGGCGTTTCGGACAAGGAAATCCGAACTTATTCCTTTACGAATTTTGCAGCGTAGCCGCCGCCGGGGCGAGTTTCAGCGTGAGCGTGTCTGTTGACTTTGCCGAGGTCGCGGAACGCGCATAGTCTATACTGGCGCGATCTGCGTTGGGATCATCGGCGAAATTGCCGGCTTTCGAAGACGACTGCGGGGACTGGAGCTACGGCCTACTTGTTCTGATCGGTCTGACCGCCTTGGCCGCCGCCACCGCCGCGCCCGCCACCACTGCCGTCGCCTCGGCCACCGCCGCGACCACCACCACTGCCGTCGCCGCGCCCGTCGCCGCGCCCGCCGCCGGGTCCGCCGCCGCGTCCGCCGCGCCCCTGCCAGGGCGGGAATTCTTCGGGCACGCCGGGAGTCTTGTACCAGAGGATGCGCGGCTTCATCGTGCCGAACCCCTCGACACGCCTGCCCCGCAGTTTGCCGATGGCCACATTCTGGTCGTTGAATATCTCCGCCTCATACCGGTAGAAATTGCCCTCGCTGTCCTTGCCGCGCTCCGTGGTGAGGTTCTTGACGTGGCCACCCTTCTGGGCGACCTCGTCAATGTTGTCCACCACCGCCTTGAGTTGGCGGTCCTCCTCGGAGGGCCCGCAGGATTCAGGGCCGAACATGGCAAACATGATCAGCGCCGTGAAGCTGAGGCCGACCAAAGAGAAGACCAGTTTGGCCGTCTTTTTCGTGTCTTGTGCCATGCCGCTTTTTCCTGCTTAGTTGCTTTTTCGGTCGAGCAAGGTGCCAAGGAACAGGGCCATGCCCCTGTTCACGGGTGCCTGCGGACTTGGATACTTGATGAACTCGACATGCCCGTCCATATATAACACGTTGCATCCGCCAGGCACATGATTGAAGAACTTGACCTTGTTCGAAATGGTGTCAAACATGACCCAAATGGAACTCTGGCTCGCCGCGCTCCCGCCGGGGTTGTTGATGTCGGTGATGAGGAAACGCTCGACGCCTTCCTTCAAACGATAAACGGTGTTGCCGTTGCCGTTGCCCATGGGGATGTTGCCATAGGGCTGGACATCCACGTCGCCGTCCGCGAGGCTGCGGCTGGCCGAAAGCAGTTGGCTCTCGTCGGTGATCGTGCCGCGCAGGGCGATGGCCTTCGAGATCAGCCCGAAGAATACCCTGATGAACTGGCAGGGACCGGTGCCGTTCGGGTCATCCAGGACGAGGTTGTTCGGCAAACCCGGGATAATGGTGAAAATGGTGGTCAAATCGATGGTCGGATCGCTGTCGTTGCACTTGTCCAGCACCCAGGGCTGGTACGCATAGCTCACTTGGATTTGTTCAGGGTCCTTCACGAGCTTGAACTGGCCGGTGGTCTTGTCCTTCAGGTCGTTCACCGTATGCTTCTGATCCGACGGACACAGGGTGATTGCCGGGTCGGTCAGGTATTCCGGATAGACCGCGCTGACCAGCGGACCCACGGCAATGTCCGCGTTTCGGAAGGAGCGGGCTTCGAATTCCATCGGGGGGTATTTTGCGCCCGGCGCCTCGCCCGAGTACATCTTGAAGATAAGGCCGAACTGCTTGAGGTTGTTCTGGCAACTTGCGCGCCGCGCCGCCTCGCGTGCCCGCGCCAGCGCCGGGAGCAGGATGGAGGCGAGGATGCCGATGATGGCAATGACTACCAGCAGTTCAATCAGGGTGAATCCTGAGCGTTTCGCTGACATTGGCAATAAACTCCAAGTTTTGCCGGGCACGGAAGCCCGGAATGCGGCAAACCGCATTTTGAACACTTAGACCCGATTGGTTGTACCATGGTTTCAGCGGTAGAAGTGGCATATTGCCGTGTTCCTTGATTGTCCATGGCGTTCGGTTGGACTCTGGGGGAAAGGTGCGGGTAGAATCTTCGTGAACGGCGTGTCACACCGTTCTCCCCCTGCGGAGAGTTAGCCTAATTGGTAAGGCACCGGTCTTGAAAACCGGCGGCTTCGGCCTTGAGGGTTCGAGTCCCCCACTCTCCGCCATTTCTATTTTACCTCCTGTTTATGGGTGGTTTCTGCCTTTCTGTGCGCTGGCCCCCTGCGAAATTTACCCGTATTTGCCTGAACGCCCGGCCCTCCTGCGGCCCCTTGCTGGCCCCCCGCCCCAGTTTTCACGGCAGGGGTCCGGCCCCCAAACGAAAATCCCCGGCCACGGGCACCGGGGAAGATTGCGCGAAAGCGCGTTTAGGTGGGCAAATAGTCGGCGAGTTCTCCCCCACGAATCCGCCACAGGGCGACGGCAGACGCGGCCCCCGGTCTGCGGACTCCACGCTCCCACGCGCTGACTCGGGCAGGAGTAATCTTGAGCGCGGCCGCAAGCGCGACCTGTGTCAAGTCCTTGGTTTCGCGCCCGGCACGGATGGTTTCGGAAGGCTTCATTTCTTTTCCTTCGAGGCGGTGACGTCGATCCCAGCCGCCCGTCCGTCCGGCGCGTTTGGCGCTTCGATTTTCTGCATGGCCGTGCTGTCAATTGTAATCGTCCCGCATGGGACTGCAATTCCCGGCACGGTCCACTCCTCATGTCTTCGTTGCGCCCCTCTTTCAGGAACGCCATGGCTCTTGTCCGCCTGTGGGGCGGGCTTTCGGGAGAGTCAGGCGTCAGAGCAGTTTTCCGGGGTTCATGACGCCCGTGGGATCGACGCGTGTTTTGATCGCCTTGAGCAGGTCCATTCCTATCGGCCCCTTTTCGCGGGCAATCCAGGGCAGATGATCCGTGCCCACACCGTGATGGTGGCTGATGGTGCCGCCATGGGCGCTGACGGTGTCGGACGCGGCCTTCTTTACGGCCAGCCATTGCGCGATCCCGCGATCAGGCGCGCGCGGGAACGCAAAGGTGAAGTAAAGGCTTGCGCCGTCGCGGTAGCAGTGGCTGACATGCGCCATGACAATGCCGGAGGCGCCGGGTGACGCGGCGTTCACGGCCAGCGCGCCCGCAATGGCCTTCGTCACCCTGCCGTGCAGGGGCACAATATTGGCCCAGCGCGTGGCGGTTTCCAGAGTGTCCACGCCCAGGCCGCGATCCATCATGGGATCGCGCAGATAGGGCGTTAGGAAGCGCTTCTCATACCACGAGGTGCCCGGCGCCTCGCCCATGTGCATGCCGCCATGCTGCTTGATGATCGCGCGGCTCCGTTCGAGCGCATGGTCCACTTCGGACCGGTCCCCCTCCAGACCGACGAGCATCACGCAAAAGACCGCCGGAGAGTCCGCCCCGGCGCCGCCCGTGTCCAGCGCGGAATAGAAGAAGGTCTCGCTCAGGTCCGACAGCCGGATCATGGCCGTGGCCACGCCTGACTGCATCATCTCGCGCGTCGCGTCGACGCCGTCCTCAAACGACGCAAAGAGATAGCCCCGGTAGTCTTTCACCTCGGGAACGCGGTGAATCTTGATCTCGGCTTCGGTGATGATGCCCAGCACCCCCTCGGATCCGGCGACAAGGTCCCGGCTTTGGGGTCCCGCCGCGGACCCGGGAAAGCCCTCTGTCTCCCAGATGCCCTGGGGCGTTGCCACCCGCGCCGAAACAAGCCAGTGCTCCGCCTTGCCGTATTTGTTGGACTGGTGCCCCGCGCTGCGCGGCGCAATCCATCCGCCCAGCGTCGAGAACTCGAAGGACTGCGGATAGTGGCCGAGCGTGAACCCCCGGCCTTGCAGGGCCTCCTCCAGTTGCGGCCCGTAGATGCCCGACTGAACCCGCGCAACCAGCGCCGTTTCATCGATCTCCAGCACCTGATCCATCCGGGTCATATCCACAGTGATGACGCCGTTCTGCCCCGCCGCCATGAGCGGTGTGACGCCGCCGACCACGCTCGATCCGCCCCCGAACGGCGTCAGCGCGATGTTCTCGCGCACGGCAAACTGCACAAGACTGAGGACTTCCTCCTCCGACACCGGGTAGACCACGGCATCGGGCGCCGTTTCCAGCCGCCCCTCCCTGAGAAAGAGCAAATCATGGTAACTCCGTCCGCGCGCGTGGTACGCCCGTTCATGCGCGTCCGTCATCACGCGGTCCGAGGCGATGCTGGCTTTCAGCCGAGCCATACATGCCGCATCCAGGCGCGACGGGGGCAGGACGATCTCCGAGAGCGGTTTGGGGGGCGTCGACGGCAGCGAGGACACCTGCATGGTCCGCGCGATCCACGCCCAGACCGACTCGGCCTTGTTGCCCAGAAAGTCAGGCGCATCCACCCAGCCCCACCCGTTCCACCGCAGTTTCTGACGATCCAAACTCATGGTGTGTTCTTCATCCTCTCTTGGCGCCGCCAAGGGTCTGTCGCCTGCAATCCGCGTGAAACAATCCATCAGTATCTGAACTGAAGCGCTCCGGGGAGAATCTCGAAGGTGGCGGGCAGTCGGCCCGGCGTTTCCCCGTCCACGTCCAGCAGGACTACGTCGCCCTCCAGAACAGGTGTTGCCGTCACGCGCTTCCCGCGCACGACCTTGACGTTGTCGATGGCAAGATGTTCGCCCCGGTAAATGGAGTTGACATGCCACAGCAGCTTCACCACGCCGACATTCGCCACAACAACCACGTCGAACAGGCCGTCATCCGCCTTTGCCTGCGGTGCGATCCACATTCCGCTTCCGAAGAACTGGCCGTTGCACACGGCCGCCGTGCTGACGCTCAGCTCTTCGTCATACACGTCGTCCACTGTAATGCGCACCAGATGGTTTCTGTACCGCAGCAGGGACTTGATCATCCCCCACTTGAACGCAAACTTGCCCCCAAACCTCTTCGCAAACGTCAGGGTGTTGACCGCGTGGTCTGTCGCCCCGCTCAACCCGAAGCTGGCGATGTTGCCGAAGTAGCGCACATCTTCCCTGCCCTCGTTGTTGATGAAGGTCAGCCTGCCGATGTCAATCGGGCGAATCTCGCTGGCCACCATCCGGTCGACCTGCTCTTCAATCTTTTCCGGCATGCCGAAGGTGCGCCGGAAGTCGCGGCCCGTGCCGCTCGTCAGCACGGCCAGCGCCGCCTCGGGATTGATCGGCTTGCCGTCCTCAAAGAAGCCGTTAATCACCTCGCTCACGGTGCCGTCACCGCCAATGGCTATGATCTGCTCAATGCCTTCCTTGAGCGCCGCCGTCGCCAGGCGCTGGGCCGCCAGCGGCCCGTCGGTGAACTTGACATCGACCGGTCCGATCACATGGCGCACCTTTGCCTCGATGCGCGGCCAAATGGCCCTCGTGCGGCCGCCCGAGGAGTTGGGGTTCACAATGGCCCGTGTGCGCGCCCACGAGGCGAAATGCGCCACGGCGCGGTCCGTCTGCGCGCGGCGCTCTTCGGGTTCCCAGCCCAGTTCCTCCGCCATGATGTCAACGACCCTTTTGATCGCCGCGTCACCGGGCGTGCCGATGGTTCCCAGGCCGGTCCGCCGAAACAGCACATCCTCGACCGTCAGCGCCATCTCGTTTCTGACCGCATACACGACCTCGGCGGCGATGTCGGGAAACCGGTCGGAGAGCCGTTCGAGCAGTTTCGGGGTCTCTTTCGTCAGCGCCAGCACCTCCCCCATCCGGCCGCCATAGTTCTTTGCCAGGTTTTCCACCACGGCCTGGGGGATATTGGGGAACTGCTCGACCGCCGCCTTCTTGAACTCGGCAAAACGCCCGATATCGCCCCCGTAGGTCGGTGTGTGATCCGTGGCGCACGGGACTTTCAACCTTCCCAGTTTGGCGAGGGCAAGTTCCACGACCTTCGCCGCCAGGTTTCGCGAAGTGGTCCACTTGCCGCCGATGACGGTGACCACGCCGCGAAGGCCCTCCTCGGCCTCGTGGTCCACAATCTCCGCCGCGCGGCTGGCGTTGTACGAATCCGGCTCGTCGGTCTTCGTCTCGCCGTCCTTCGCCGGTCTCTCGGCTTCATTCTCGGCCCCGGAGGCGTCCACAATGGGGCGCAGGCCGGCGTAGAAATGCAGGACTTCCGACCGGCGCAGGTTGGCGCCCGGAAACCCCTTGTTCACCACCGCGAGGAAATTGGTGATGTCCTTCTCCGTGACGTGGACCGCGTCCGGCGTGCCTTTGTACACCGTGTCCGTGGTGCCGAGGATGGAGTATCCCCGCCAGGGCAGAATGAAGAAATGGCTGTGCTCATACTGCACCGCCACGGCGTGATCTTTCGTGAGCGGCCGCGTGAGCAGATGAATGCCTTTCGAGCGTATCAGATGCCGTGAGGATTCCGTCTTTCCGGTGATTTCCCGCCGCAATTCGCCGGTGAGCAAATCAGCCCACGGACCCGAGGCGTTGACAACAAGCCGGCTGCGGATTTCGCACAGTGGCGCGGTTTCGTCCCCGGGGTCGTCCTGTCCGCCCTCTCGGGCCGCATCGCGGACACGCACCCCCGCCACGGCGTTGTCCTCCAGGATAAACGAGACCACCTCCGCATAGTTTGCCACATCCGCCCCGGCATGCACGGCGCTCAGAATGCACTCCAGCGCCAGGCGTTCGGGCGAGTACATCTGGTAGTCGTAGAACATCATGGCCCCGGTCAGGTCCTCGGCGTTCAGTCCGGGCTCAAGCGCGAGCACTTCCTGCCGGTTCAGTTTCTTGTGTGGCGGAATCGATTTCTCAGGATCATCGAGCTTGTTTCGGTCATACGACAGCCAGTCGTACAGCGTAAGGCCGATCGACTTGACCATGCGGTCCTTGAGGCGCCGGCTTGTGATCGGCATCAGGAAAGTCAGCGGATCAATCAGGTGCGGCGCGGTGTTTGACCAGATGCGGCGCTCCCTCAGGGATTCCCGCACCAGGCCCAGTTCCAAATTCTGCAGATACCGCAGGCCGCCATGGATTAGTTTGGACGACGCCCCTGTAGTCGCGCTGGCAAAGTCACGCTTTTCCAGAAGCGCCACCGACAATCCGCGCATCGCCCCGTCTCGGGCAATGCACGCCCCCGTAATGCCCCCGCCCACGACTGCCAAGTCGTAGACTTTTGCCGTCATGGCATGAAGATCGCGTTTCATGCTGCCACCCTCCGGTGTCGCGTTCCCCCGCTTGGACCGTCCTCACCCGCCCGCCAGATTTGTAGCACGAATCCCCGCCGGGATACAAGAACGGAACGCCCAACGGGCGAACCAAACAAATAGTATCTGTCAAATACAGGTCGGCCGCTTCTGAGCGGCAGCCGGAAACCCCCTGAAAGACTCGGACTTGGACGACCTGAAGAGGAGGCGGGGGTGCCCCCTCTCCCTATTTCCACCGGCCCGTCAGAAGAGGTCGGCGCGGTCATCGCCCTTGCGCTTGGCCACGGCGAACCAGAGCACCATAAGGAAATAGCGCAGGAAATGATAGGGAAAACGAACAATCCTGGGAAGATGGCGCAGCAACACCGTTGGCCGCAGGTAGAAATGCCAGTAGAGGCGGCGTTCACGCTCCAGGGCCTCTTTGCCAATGCGCTCGTCCTTGAACCGGCATTCATAGGGGATCAAGTTGAAGACGATGTCATTCTTGAACCGATCATATGCGGGGGTACCCGCGTACGGGACGTATATGCTGACAATCATCAGGTCCATTGGGGCGCGCTTGACCCCCTTGAGCGTCTCCTGAAAGTCCGCCTCCGTCTCCTCGGGAGCGCCGACAATGACGAACCCGATTGCCTCCATCCCGGCGTCGCGAATCCGTTGAAGCGCCGTGTTGGTCTTGTTCGGATCGATTTTCTTGTCAAGGCAGTTGAGGATCTTCCGGGAGTAACTCTCGATGCCCACCAGCACGCGCACACATCCCGCTTTCTTCATCCATTGGAGCATCTCGCCGTCCAATGTGTTGACGTTCGCAAGGCATGCCCACGGCACGGAAACATCCTCATGGAGAATGCCCCGGCAAATCTCAATGACGCGGGTCTTGCTTAGGGTGAATGTGTCGTCGACAAAGCGAATCACGCGGATGCCCGCGCGCACCATCTCCTTCATTTCCGCAACCACAGTCTCGGGTTTCTTGACGACCAGTTTGCGGCCGAAGGTCCGGATGCAGAATTCGCAGGTGAACGGGCAGCCGCGCGCGGTGAAAATGGCCCCCCAGGGGCCGCCGAGCCACGGTTCTTCATACTTGCGCACGTCAATCAGCGCATAATCGGCGAAGGGGAGGCGATCGAGATCGGCAATGCGCGTGTCTGGATTGACGAAAACCCTCCCCGCCGCATCGCGTCCCGCAATGCCCGGAATGGCGGTGATCCCGCCCCCTTCGGACCTCGCCGCGAGATAGGCGGAAAGCGATTCCTCGGGTTCATTGCGCAAAACAACATCAACGGATGTCTTCTCCAGAACAAGCTCGGAAAAAATCGTCGGATAGTGGCCAAACACCACCGCGGTTATCTGTGGAAACATCCGCTTGATTCGATCCACACATGCAAGGTCCGCGGAGACCGACTCGATGCCGGTGAGGGCGACAACAATGTCAGGGCCCCGCCGCGCGAGAAACTCGTGCATCCCCGCCTCGTCGCAATCCTCCGCAATGCAGTCCAGAAGACAGACCTCCGCCCCGTTCCATTCCCGGGCGCACGTTGCCAATTGCAGAAGGTCATAAGGGGGGAAATGAAACAGCGGCGAGTAGTATGAGCACATATAGCGCCGCACAATGGGCTGCTTGTGTGGTAGGTTGACAAACGCCACGTTCAACGGACGCTGGGGCATTCTGGATGACTTCCGTTTTGCACAGTTGGGATTGCGGCTGCGCCGCTTTGGCATGGTGAATTATGCCATCTCCCGTCAGTCCCGCTCAACAAAGAAAGCCACGAAGAGCGCCGCATGGCAGACAAATCTGAATTCCCGGTGCTTCGAGCAGACAGCCGGTCCCGGCGTGTCAGAATTCCAGATGCGTTTGCCTTGGACTTGGAACACTGCGGCTGTACCTTGCCGGGGGCTTTGTGGCAGTATACTTGCGTCCACGCCGGTCCTTCGGCCGGCCGTTCCAACCCCCAAGAGGAAGCAAAAAATGAACGTTCCGAAGTACGTCAGCGGTTCCATCGCCCCCACGTTCACCGTATTCCAGCAGGACGGCAGCATTGACGAGCAGGGCCAGCGCAACTTCCTGGATTTCCTGGAGCAGTCGGACGCGATCCGCTGTTTCTTTGTGCGCTCGGGCATGGGCCTCATGTACACCTACAGCATGGACGACACGAAGCAGATGGCGCGGTTGGCGTGCAGCCACATCAACAAACGGTCGGCGGTGATCGTCGGGTGCAGCGGGATCTGGGACCGCAATTATGACCGCCTGCCCGATCCGGACCTGTATCTTGCGCAGGGCATCGAACTGGGCAAGGACGCATTCGACAGCGGTGCCGACGGCGTAGTCTACACCGTGCCCGAGGGCCTGCTGCCGCAAAACGGCGAGAGCATCAACGATCTGCTGCTGCGCTACTTCGCGCGCATCTGCGCCGAAGTGCCGGGGCCGGTGTTCATCTATCAGCCGCCCGGAACAAAGGCCGAATACATGATGAAGCCCGAACTGCTTGCGCAGTTGGCCGACATCGACAACCTGGTCGGCACGAAGGTTTCCTCCGCCGAGGCCCATTACATGTACGAACTGGTCCGCGCCGTGCGCGGCAAGGATTTTGCCTACATCGTTGGCCATGAAATGGCCTTCTACGCGGGTCTGGTCATCGGCGTGCGCGCCTGCATCGGCCAGGGCACGACGGTCAACCCGCAGATCTTCCGCGCCATGCTTGCCTCTTACGACAAGGGCGACTGGGCCGGTGTGCTGCGCGCGCAGGATTCAATAAACAACCTGTGCGAGTGGAGTCCGAATCCGGTGGACTTCATGAAGAAATACGCGACGGAGAGGGGCTTCCCGACGCCGATGTTCGACCGGTCGCAGAAGAGCAATCCCTATGCCAATGACCGCACCCCAATCACGCAGGCCGAATACGACCGGTTCAAGCCGATCTATGAGGGCGAGTTGGCGAAATTCGAGTAGAAGTGTGAAGTGTGAACAGAAGACATAACCGGGTACGGGCCTTTGGTCCGTGCCCGGTTTTTTGTGGGATACGCCCATGTGGGGGTGCCACGGTAGAAGCGGCTGCCAGCCGCTTTCTTCTTGGGCCGGTCTATACGTGTTGGCTGGATCGCGCCAGGATGGCGCGGCTACTCGTAGCGCAGTGCCACCACCGGGTCGACGCCCGCGGCCTTGACGGCCGGGTATACGCCGAAGAAGATGCCCACGCACAGGCTGAACACAAATGCGGTGGTGGCGGACCACAGGGAGATGCCGATGGGCAGACTGGGGTAGAAGGCGTGCAGCCCGAACGCGCCGGTGGCGCCGAGTGCAATGCCGATGGTGCCGCCGAGCAGGCTGAGCGTCACGGCCTCGATGAGGAACTGGAAGGCGATGTCGAAGCGGCGCGCGCCCACGGCCATGCGCACGCCGACCTCGCGGGTGCGCTCGCGCACGGACACCAGCATGATGTTCATGATGCCAATGCCGCCGACCAGCAGCGAGATGGAGGCGATGCCCGCCAGCATCAGCTTCAGCATGTCGAAAATGCGCGTGAACGCGCCCAGCATGCCGTTTTGGTCGGTGATGGTGAAGTCCTCGTTGTTGTCAAAGGCGCTCATCATGATCGCGCGGACCGACTTGGAGGCGCGCTTGATCTCCTCCTGGCTGCGCGCGGAGCAGAGGATCTCGAACAGTTCCTTGCGGTTGAACAGCTCCTGCGAGCTGGGCAGCGGGATGATGCACAGGTCGCCCAGGTCGATGCCCAGCGCCATGCCGCGCTCCTCCAGGATGCCCACGACCATGTGCTTGGACCCGTTGATGGTCACGCGCTTGTATAGCGCGTTCTCGTCGCCGAACAGCTCGCGCTTGAGCGTGACGCCGATGACGCAGACGCGGTTGTTGCGCTCGATGTCGCGGTCGGTGATGAAGCGGCCAATCTG
>CAIXUF010001186.1 GCA_903922535.1 Candidatus Hydrogenedentota bacterium | reverse complement strand
TGGCAGGGGAAATCCGTTTTGAGGATGTGACGGCGAAGGTGGGGCTGGAGTCGTCCCTGACGAACTGGCATCTGGCGCACAGTGCAAGTTGGGGCGACGTTACCGGCAACGGATTCCCCGACCTGTTTATCGGAGCTTTCGCCTCCACGCCCCGGTGGAAAGACGGACCGATGCCGAACATGCTCTTCTTCAACCAGGATGGCAAGCGGTTCACGCTTTCGCCGCAGGAGGATCTGCGGATGGAGGGGCGTCATGCGCGCACGTCCCACGTGCTGCTGGCCGATCTGGATCAGGACGGCGACCTGGACATGATGATCGCCTGTCATGCCTCGAAGCCGCAGGAGTTTCAGGCGACCTTGTGGGAGAATTTAGGCGACGGCCGGTTCCGGGACGTGACGCCGAAGCGTGGATACTGGCCTGCCCCCATGGGCTACCGGAACGTGGCGGCGGTGGACTTGAACGGGGACGGTCTGCTCGACATTGTGGCCTGCGACAACAACTACAGCAATTGGCGCGACGGGAAGGGAAGCCTTCTGATCCTGATCAACAAGGGCAAGTTCGAGTTCGAGGACGGGCGCGAACGGTACGGGTTTCCGGCGGCAGGCACGACCGGCTTCGGTCTTGCGATCGGGGATGTGAATGACGATGGTCGGCCCGACTTCTTTGTGGCGGACTGCAACCGGCTGTTCGTGAGCGGGCCGGACGGGCGGTATCGGGAAGTGGCGGCGGGCGTGTTTCTGAAGCCCCAGGGGCGGGACAAGGAGAGCCGCACTTGCGGCGCTGTATTCGGCGATTTGAACGGGGATGGACTGTTGGACCTGGTGACCACCGAGCACGGGAGCGGCTCGCAAATCCGAGTCTATCTGAACGAGGGAGTCCAGGATGGGGTGCCGCGATTCCGGCAGATCACGCGCGAAGCGGGCCTGGAGGGGCCCATGCCCAAGAAAGGGATCACGGGTCTGGCGGTCAAGGGCGCGCACGTGGCGGCTGTGGATCTGGATAACGACGGGCGCAAGGACATCTGGCTGGACGTGGTGTGGCGGGACGATGCCGGGCGGTTGCAGCCGGTGGTGATGCGCAATCTGGGAAATGATGCCCGGGGTGTGCCGACATTCAGTCCGATTCTGCGGGATCGGCTTGTCGGCTACTATGCCGCGGCGCCGCTGGCGGACTACGACCGCGACGGCCGGATGGACGGCTTCATGGCGGCATGGTTCAACTGGGACGAGACGCCGTCGATCCTGTTCCGGAACGTGACGGAGGGCGGGAACTGGCTCACGGTGCGGGTGAAAGGCGAAGGCCGGTGGAACACGATGGGGATCGGCGCGGTGGTGAGGGCCTATGAAGCAGGCCGCGCGGGCGATCCGAAGGGGCTGATCCAGCGGCAGGACATCGTGGTAGGGGCAGGTTATTCGAGCGGCGAAGAGGCGCTGGCTCATCTGGGGCTGGGCGGGCGGGATCAGGTGGATGTCGAGATCCGGTGGGGAGGCCAAACGCGGGTCCTGCCGCGTCAGGCCGTGAATCGAATGCTGACCGTGGAGTGGAAGGCGGAAGGCGAAGACAACGCAAGGTAGGGCGCGCTCACCGTCGGTCAATGATGGGATCTCTGGCAAGGCTCCCGACCTGGGGGTCCACGAACTTGGACAGACTCCGCCGCAGTACGGGCCGCGCGTGGCGAGGACCCACCCGCCGATCGTTTGAAGAAGAGCGGGTCAGTGCATTCGGCGCAGCTCACAGAGAAAGGACACAAAATGCAGAGAAAGATGTTCGGTCAAACCGCTTGGATCGCAATGCTGACAACGACGCTTACCGTGGCAATGCCGGCAAGAGTTCACGCCGTCCCCAAAGGGCCGTATCCGCCGGCTTTGCCTGACGGGGCCAAGATCGTCACCG
>CAIXUF010001185.1 GCA_903922535.1 Candidatus Hydrogenedentota bacterium | reverse complement strand
TGCTTTATCCGCTCCTGTTTGCGGTGCTTTTCATGCTCCTGCTCATCGATTTGCGTCTGTTGATCTGGGACTCATATGTGCCGGTTTTCTTGCTGACTGCGGGTATCGCGGTCGTGTCGGTGGCGACATGCTTCATCGTGGCGGCCTGCCGGGGGCTGGTCGAGGCGCACCGGGTGCGCGGCGGCCAATTTCGATTTCTCGCGGCCAAGCCCATATCCACGCAGGAACTGGCCCGCGCCCGATTTCATGCCGTGTGCCGGGGCGTGGAATCGGCGGGGCTGTTTGCGGCGGGGCTGATGGTTCTCTTTTGGCTGTTGCCGCCCCTGCCGCTGCTGCTGTCGCCTTCAGTCTGGCCGCTTTGGCTGGCGGACGCGTACCAGTCCCTTGACGGTCTGGCGCGCACGTGGCTGCTCATCTGGCTGGTTTTGCTTTGGCTCAGCGCAAGCCTGACGGCCTACAGCACGCCCAAGGTGCTTGCCCTTCTTCTGGCCTGGCCGCTGCTGCAACTGGGCTCAACCTACGGGCCGGTGCATGAGTTCATGCACTACGGCGGCGAGGAAGTGGTCATCACCCTTACGGGGCTGTGCCTGGTGGCACATGTGGCGGGCATGTTCTTCCGCGCCCTGCGCCGGGGGCTCCTCTCCCCTGTGACGGTGCTTCTGTGCGCCGCGGGGTTCTTTCTGTTGGCGCAGTGTTTGACCCGCTACCTGGTCGGCCTAGTCCTTTGGGACGGGTACCGGTACACGCCGGTGCAGTACATGGCCTGGACGATGGAGTTTTGGGGCGTAATCGCTCTGGCTGTCGCGCCTTTCGCGGCGCTGCCGCTCCAGTTTGACCGATGGAGGCATGGTGGAAAATGAACACGCACGGCATGTCTGAAAAGAGTTCTCGCGGGCAACTGTCCGAATGGCGGACAGGCATGTGGCCGCTGCTGCGGCGCATGGGTCCCCGCTGGGGTGTGTGCCTTGTTCTGTTGGCCGGGTTGTGGCTTGCCGGGGCGCATTTCAGCACCCGTTATGATTCGCTCACGCCGCAGGCCGGGCTTGTCCCGATCGCGCTGAGAGACTATGTAAAGCGGGGCCAGGACATCCCCAAAGAAGACAATGCCGCAACGTTTTACGGGGAAGCGGAAGGACAACTGGACTACCGGAACAACTGGAAATCGGACAGCGAGGAAGCTTTCCGTCTATGCCGTTATTTTCGGGACAACTCGTTCAAACTCACCGCCGCCAACTGGCAGGTTCTGGCGGCCTTTGCGGCGGAGACGGACGGTGTGATCGGAAAGATACGCGAGGCCCGACTTCGTCCCAAGTGTGTTGTTCTCCAGTCGGACAGCGGACACGATTTTTATTGCTGGCAAACACCCAACGGGGTCGAAGGCTGTCTGGCCATCCGGGCGCATGTCGCCGCCCACTTCGGCAAGGCCCCTGCCTGGCGGGAGGCCGCGGATGACCTTCTTGGATTTGTCGAGACCATCCAGCAGGACCTGTCGTCCCCAATCGTTGAGCTTCAGCGCAGTTCCCTGGCCGCCCTGCTTCAGTCGCTGGAGGAAGCTTGTGCGTCCGGGGCGGCCGCAGATGATTCCTTCCTGGCCGCACTGGACGGGCGACTTGCCAGGCTCCGGCCCATGGAGGCGTTTGAACCACTGCTGACCCTGGCCTGGTCAACCATTGACTTTCGGCATTCCACGGTGTATTGGGGCATTTATCCCCGGTACTTTTCCAAGAAGTTGATGACGGGCAAGTCTTTTTATCCAGAATTCCTGGATATTCCCTACCGGGTCGGGGGCTTTGCCGCCCGTGACCGCATATTGTCCACGGCATACGTTTCCGGACTGCTCGACACCCTCCGATCGGGCCAGCCCGACCTCTATGTACAGGCCTGGGAGCAGATGGCCGGACCGGCCAGCCGGGCCGGGGTGCTGGGCAGGGACTTCACGCCGCGCTACGACCAGTTGGCGTGGGAGACCGCGCGCAGTGAGTGGCACGGGGCACCTGCCACGCTCTATGCAAATGCGGCCTGCATCCGCATGGCCCGGGCGGTAATCGCGGTGATGCGGCAGGGCCGGGATGAGCGGGGCCTTTTGCGAAACCAGGATTACTTGAAGGGGTTGCTCCATGACCTTAGCTGTCCGATGACGGGTGAGCCGATTATCTGCCGGGCCGATTCGCACCGCTGTGATCTGTGGTACAGGGTTGCGACCGGGTCAAGACGCTACCACGAACACTGGGAAGTTAGCGCCCGCGTTGTACCGGCGTCTGCCGCGTGTTCGTGACACGTCGCCGACCCGGGCGTTTTCACGGTCTTGTAACTCTGCCGCCTGTCGTTCTTGCTCTTTGTAACACGCGCTGAACGGTCTCCAGAATAGGCCGGGCCGGTGCAGCCATTGGGTGCTGCACCGGCCCGCCGGGTCACAACAAACAGGAACGACTATTCAAACACAGCTTTGAAATAATCTTTATCGTCGATAAGCTGCAAATCGACGTTCACGAACGAATCCACCTCCGACCGCGAGATCGGCGCGGTGGTTCGATTGCCATAGGGATTGATCTTGGGATCCTCGGCATCATCCGTGCCTTCCGACTCCGCGCCCGCTTCCAAGCCGGTTTCGGCTTCGCTTTGGGCCGCGCCATTGCCGATCGGACCCGCGGGCGGTTCGCCACCCGGCCTGTCCTCGGCGGCCACCAGTTTGCCGATGCGTTCCTCAAGAAAGGCCACCAGCACCTGCATGATGTGGTCGCGTCGGGCGACGGCATTGCCGTTCATAATGATGTCGTTTTCCAGCGCCAGTGCCTTGCCCGCGAAAATCACCACCATATTGTGGCATTCCGGACAGGGCCCAACGATGATGGCACCCACTGGCGGCAGCATAACTTGTCCGTGCGCGCCGCAATGCGGACATTTGATTTCAATGAGCGATAACATGGCCTGCTTCCCTAAAGTTGCCTCGAACGTCTGTTAAATTGTAACACCCAAGTTCCAAACTGGCAACTGCTCCGCGAATTCCGAGTCTTTCGAGTTTCTGACGCTCCGAATTCCTTGTATAATGAAACAGGACATGTTGTGGGTCTATTCCTGACAGACATTGGTACTAATAAGGCGGCTATTCCCTGAAAAGGTCATCGAATCCAGAAGGACGCTTTTCCTCTGCGGGTGCTTCGCCGTTTCCGAAGAGAGCGTCCAAGGCTTGCCGTACCCCTTCGCTGGCCGGAGACCCTTCCCCGGTGGCCGGATCGGTGGCGGCGAATTCGAATTCCTCGCAGAAATTCGCCCCGCTGCGGTCCCCCACCCATTCGGTGTTGGGAATATAGCACTGGTTGTGCATGGAGGGTCTGTGAAACTTGCAGTTCCTGCAACAGTGCAGATAGGCGTTGCACTTGACACAGATCTCCTTGAAAGCCGGTTGAAGCCTTTCACCGGGCTCCCAATCAGTGCGGCATTTATGGCAGTTTCTTGAGGACATGACACACATTCCTTTTCTCACGCCTGTCCCTGCGGGGTGACCAGACCGATTCGTCCCAAACCGGTCAGACAAATTGTAACCGGAATGCCGTTCGAGAGACGAACTGCGACGGGTGCCAAGCGTCCGGTTGCTGTCCAGAAATCAGCACCAAGTCAGCGTTGTTCATGCCTGTTCCCCCGGCAAGTGCGTTACAATACCCGGAACGGGACAAACGGAGCAGTCATGTCGAGCGTCGATTCAAAGGAGAAAATGGAACGCATACGGGCGGTCCTGCCGGGCCTGCGCGCACTGGTCGCCTCGTGCCGGGTGTGCGGACGGGCCTGCGGCGTGGACCGCACAGGTGCGGCGGTGGGTTACTGCCGGGCGGATGCGGGGGACGGCGACCACGCCCGGTGGTCGGCGGCGGTGCTGCATTTTGGCGAGGAGCCGATGCTGGTGGGCGGGGGCGGGTCGGGCACGGTTTTCTTCTCGCACTGCAACCTGCGCTGCCTGTTTTGTCAGAATTGGCAGATCAGCCATGAGGGCAAGGGCCGTATCGGCCACTTTGAGGAACTGGCCAACATGTTTTTGGACCTGCGGGTGCGCGGTGCCGAGAACATTAACCTGGTCACGCCGACCCAGTACATCTACCCCATCGTCCAAGCGTTGGGCCAAGCCTATACCCGGGGACTCGACCTGCCGGTGGTCTACAACACCAACGGCTACGATGCGGTGGAACTGGTGGAATTGCTGGACGGTATTGTGGATGTGTGGTTGCCGGACGTCAAATACATGGAATCGGCCCCGGCGGCCCGTTACAGCCGTGCGGCGGACTATCCGGAGGTGGCGCAGGCGGCGTTGCGGGTCATGTGGCGGCAGACCGGCCCGATGGTGCAGGAGAGAAAGGTGGCGCGGCGCGGCGTGATCATTCGGCATCTGGTCCTGCCCGACAACCAGTCGGGCAGCTTCGAGTTTCTGCTGTGGCTCAAGGACCAGGACATGACCGGTGTGACGCTGAGCCTGATGAGCCAGTATTCCCCCCAGTTCCGCGCGGCGGAATGCCCCGAAATCAACCGTTCTCTGATCCCAAAAGAATACGGTGACGTGGTCGGTTTTGCCGCGAATCTCGGGTTTGAACATTTGCTGACCCAGGAAATGGACAGCCGCGCCGTCTATCTGCCTGATTTTCAAAAGGGGGAACCGTTCAATCGATGAGACAGCGCAGGGGAAGTGCTGTCCTTATGGACGATAGGGATGGAATAGACCTGCCGGACGGGCAGTGTTGCACGATTATTCCCGGAACATTGACACCTGATATAATGGCCGCACGTCTTTGAACAGTGGCGACTCCAGACACGCTTTTACCCATGGAGATTGATGCAATGAAATCGACCCGACGTGAGTTTCTGAAAACTTCGGCTGTGATTGGCGCTTCCTCGCTGGCTCCGCTGCCCGCACTTGCGCAGGCCGCCGCGCCCGCGGACATGTGCATCGCCCGGTGGAAGGGCGACGCGAAAGCAAACACGAATGAAATGGCGCGCCGGCTCACTGAAGAGTCGCTGAAGGCCATCGGCGGCCTGGGCCGTTTCGTGAAGAAGGGCGACGTGGTTTGGGTGAAGCCGAACATCGGCTGGGACCGCACACCGGAACAGGCGGCAAACACGCACCCGGAGGTGGTGAGGACGCTCGTGCGGCTGTGCCTTGAGGCGGGCGCGAAGGCGGTGAAGGTCGGCGACAACACGTGCAACGACGCGCAGAAATGCTACAAGAACAGCGGCATTGAGGCCGCGGCGAAGGAGGCAGGCGCGGAGGTGGTCTACCTCGACAAGAACCGCTACGTGGAAACGAAGATTGGCGGCAAGAAACTCGACAGCATTCCGCTCTATCCGGACATCATGGAGTGCAACCTCATCCTGAGCTGCCCCGTGGCCAAACACCACAGCGTGACGCGGGTGACGGCATGCATGAAGAACTTCATGGGCGTGATGGAGAACCGCAAGAAGTTCCATCAGGACCTGCCCAACTGCATTGCCGAGTTGACGGCCCACCTGAAACCCAAGATCGCGATCGCTGTGCTTGACGCGACGCGCATTCTCATGGCGCACGGCCCGACAGGCGGCGACCTCGCGGATGTGAAGGTGATGAACACGGTGGCCGCGGGCATTGACCTGGTGGCGCTGGACGCTTTCGCGTCCGAACTGCTTGGAAATGACCCGGCGCAAATCGGCACCGTCACGGTGGGCCAGGAATACGGGCTGGGCAAGAGGGACTACAAGTCGCTCAACCTCAAGGAGCTGGAGATCGCGTGAGACTGCGCCGTCCCCGGTCCTGGATGCAATGGGCACGGCGGGTTTCGCAGGTCCTGTTTCTGGTGCTCTTTTTCGCACTGGCATTGCGGGTCCGCATATCCGAGAACAACGTTCCCGGCGCGGACGCGGGCTTTTTCTTCAAGCTTGATCCACTCGTTTCCCTGTCAACGGCGCTTGCCGCGCGCAGTCTCGCCGTCATCGCCGTTCCGGCAGTCATTGTACTCGCCGCAACGGTGCTGTTTGGCCGTCTTTTCTGCGGCTGGATCTGTCCCTTGGGCGCGATCCATGCGGCGGCATCCTGGTTTCGCGCGAAGTCCCCGGCGGGCACGCCTGCCGAGCGGCGCACCCCCTGGCACCGGGTCAAGTACATTGTGCTGGTCGCGCTGCTGGTGATGACGCCGTTTGGCGCGCACTGGACCGGCGTTTTTGATCCCATTCCGCTGCTCTTCCGCAGCACGGCCACCTTCCTGCTGCCCGCCGCGCAATACGCGGTGGAGGACTCCAGCACGGCGGTCTATCAGGCGGACCCGCATGCGGGTCCGCTCCATCTGAAAACGCTGACCGAACCGGTGTACAAATTTGGGCGCAACACGCTTTTCCAGGTGGATCGCCAGACCTACGCGGGCGCGGCGTTCATCGCCGGTCTGTTCATGCTTATCGTTGCGCTCAACCTGGTGCGGCCGCGATTCTGGTGCCGCTATGTCTGCCCCCTCGGCGGACTGCTGGGGTTTGCCTCCCAACGTCCGGCGCTGCGGCTCAAAAACGACGAGAATCGCTGCACCGGCTGCGGCCTGTGCACGAAGGCATGCCCGGCGGCGGCACAGCCCGACCGGCCCGGGGAATGGCTGCCGACCGAATGTTATGCGTGCTGGAACTGTGTTGCGTCCTGCCGGCGCGGCGCGCTGACGTTCAACGTGGAGAATCCGATCACTCCCGCCGCAACGGGCGGGGTGGATTTCTCGCGGCGGGCGGCCATGGGCGCGTCGGCGGCGGGCGTGGCCGTCATGCTCGGCTTCCGGCAAAACCCGCTTTCACAGGAAAGGGTCTACGAGGCGAATCTGGTGCGCCCGCCGGGCGCGCGGTCGGAGCGGGAATTCCTGAAGCGCTGCGTGCAGTGCGGCGCGTGCATGCGCGCCTGCCCGACGAATGCCCTCCAATCCTGCGCGCTGGAGGGCGGCATCGAGGGGCTGTGGACGCCGCGCATCATCGCCAAGGTGGGCTACTGCGAGTACAACTGCAATCTCTGCGGCCAGGTCTGCCCCACGGGCGCCATAGAGCCGCTGACGATTGAGAAGAAGAAGCAGACCAAGATTGGCCTGGCCTTCTTCGACAAGAGCCGCTGCCTTCCCTATGCGTTCGGGCGGGAATGTCTTGTCTGCGAGGAGCACTGCCCGACGCCGCAAAAATCCATCTACTTTGTCGAGCGAGAGGTGGAACTGCGCGGCGGGGAGAAGAGGGTTGTGAAACATCCCCAGGTTGATCCGGACAAGTGCACCGGCTGCGGCATTTGCGAGTGGTGCTGCGTGTTCCGCGACACGGCCGCCGTGCGCGTGACCAGCGCCAACGAGACCCGTCACTCCAACAACCAGCCCATACTGCCGGGCGGCAGCGGTCCCTACTAGGCAGGGCAGCCCAACCACAACCGTGCCCGCACGCGGATTTGCACCCCCAAAGCGAGAATCATGGACGAAGCCTCCAAAAATCGGCAACTATGGCTGTATTATGGCGCCCTTGCCTGCATCGCGGCCGCGTCGGGCGTGTATGACTCGACCTTCAACAACTTCCTGTCGGACACGTTCAAGCTGAGCGCCGACATGCGGGGCAACCTTGAACTGCCGCGCGAAATGCCCGGCTTTCTCGTGGTGATGATGACCGGACTGCTGTGCATGCTGCCGCTGACCCGCGTGGGCGTGGTGGGCACGAGCCTGGCCGCCCTGGGCCTTGCGGGCATGGCGCTGTTCGGCGGCACCTATGCGATGATGATCGTGATGATGTTCACCGTGAGCATGGGCCAGCACCTGCTGCAGCCCATCGGTTCGTCGGTGGTGCTGGGGCTGAGCACGGAGCACAACCGGGGCGCGCGCCTGGGCCAGGCGGCCGGGGTGGCCACGCTGTTCACCGCGCTGGGCACGGGTGCGGTGTGGCTGCTCATGGACCGCGCCGCGCCGCAATACCGCGCCGGCTTCACGTTTGCGGCGCTCGTCTTTGGCACGGGCGGGCTGTTCTATTTTCTCATGCACATACCCCATTTGCACGCCCCGCGCCAGCGCATGGTCGTCAAGCGCGAGTTCCGCCTGTATTACGTGCTGGAATTCCTCGCGGGCGCACGCAAGCAGATATTCCTCACCTTTGGACCCTGGGTGCTCATTCGGGTGTACGGACTGCCGGCGCCTTCCATCGCGGGCCTGCTGATGATCTCCTCGATTATCGGCATCGTGTTCAAGCCGCTGGCGGGCATGGTCATGGACCGCATCGGCGAGCGGACCGTCATGGTACTCGACGGGCTGGTGCTCGCTTTGGTGTGCCTGGGATATGGATACGCGCAAAAAGTCATCCCCGATCCCGACTGGGCGCGGCGCGCGGCCTGCTGCTGCTATATCGCCGATGAGATGCTTTTCGCGCTGGGCAATGCCCGGGCCGTGTACCTGTCCCGCATGGCCAAGTCGCCGCAGGAACTGAACTCTTCGCTGGCAATGGGCGTGAGCATCAACCACATCGCCTCCATGACCATTCCCATGGTCGCCGGGGCCGTGTGGATGATCTGGGGCTACGAACGGCTTTTCTTCGCCGCGGCGCTGTTTGCCGTGGTGCTGTCCGTGGTGGCCACCCGCGTCCCCGGCAAACGCCGCACGACAGTGCAAGCTGTGGAGTAGATCACCCGCCCTTGTTTGTTGCACGGGTGAAGTGCGCGGTCATAAAATGTCCAAGTCAAGCAAAAAGGAGATGGCAATGCATGTTCAACATACCATCAAGGCTGTGATTCGGCCCGGAGAACAGTCCGGCTATGTGGCCGAGTGCGTCGAAATCCCTGTCGTGACGCAAGGTGCAACACTGGATGAAACTGTCGCCAATTTGAGCGAGGCCGTGGAACTCCATCTTGAGGGTGAGGACTTGCAGGAA
Organism: Candidatus Hydrogenedentota bacterium; assembly: GCA_903922535.1. The sequence continues at coordinate 4,556 of CAIXUF010001185.1, read as the reverse complement.
ATGGGTTTAGCCGCCAATCCCACAGTCGTCATCACCATGGAACTGGAGGCTGTGCATGCCTAATCTTCGCCGCATGTCCGGGCGGGATGTGCTGGCGGTCTTCCAAATGCTCGGATTCGAGGTGCAGTCGCAAAAGGGCAGCCATGTGAAACTGCGGCGTGTCGGACCAAATGGCGAACGTCAGACGCTCACCATTCCGAATCACTCCGAACTCGATACGGGTACGTTGCACGCCATCGTCAGGCAAGCTGCGCGATACGTTTCCACGGACGAACTGAACCGGAGTTTCTACTGCTAGTCCCGCGCAGTCGGCACCTCATCTGTTGTTCAGAGGGTGAGAATATGCGATTTACGTCGAATTCTGGTATCCTTCTGCGCGCCGACAGCCGCAGGGTGGTTGAACCGGACGGCATTGATTCCGATATTTCCCTGGGAGAGAGTTCTCCCAGCTACGTTCAGGGTATTCTTAATGAACATACATCCCACCGCCATTGTGCATCCCGGCGCAGTGCTTGCCGACGACGTTGAGGTGCAGGCGTACACAATTATTGAAGACCACGTGACCATCGGCGCGGGGTCGGTCATCGGCCCGCACTGCGTGATTGCGGGGGGCACGGTGATGGGCTGCAACAACCGCACCTTCAGCGCCGCGCAGATCGGCGTGCCGCCGCAGGATCTCAAGCACGTCAGGGGCGCGCTGGGAAAGACGATCATCGGCGACAACAACGTGTTTCGCGAGATGGTGACCGTCAGTTCCAGCACGGTCTACCCCGACGGTGAGGAGCACCGGGGCACGACCATCGGCAGTTACTGCCTGATCATGGCCTGCGCCCACGTTGCCCACGACTGTTATGTGGGTGACCGCGTGATCATGGCGAACAGTTCGGCGCTGGCGGGCCACGTGACGGTGCATGACGGCGCGACGCTCGGGGGCATCGTGGGGATTCACCAGTTCTGCGTCATCGGCACGATGGCGTTCCTCGGCGGCATGTCGCGCATCAACATGGACGTCCGTCCGTACATGATTATGGAGGGCCATCCGGCGCGCTGCTACGGGCCGAACGTGGTCGGCCTGACGCGCAACGGGTTCTCCAAAGAGGCGATTGCCCGTATCCGCCGCATGTTCAAGCTGGTCTACCGGTCGGGCCTGAACACCAGCCAGGCCGTGGCGGAGATAGAGAACACCATTGAGGACTCCGCGGAGAAGGACGCCATCCTCGGCATCATCCGCAATTCCCACCGGGGCATATCCCGCTGAGAAGCCGCCTGTTCTTTTCGTGCTCGTGCTCGTTATCGTAATCGATAATGCTGTGAGGAGTGATTCGATTTGTGTCCTTTGTCATGCGTTCCGTCGTGCTCGTGCTCGTTATCGTAATCGATTATGCTGTGAGGAGTGGACTATGCAATTTGACCATGAGAAATTGGAAGTCTACCAGGCAAGCATTCGATTTGTGTCCTTTGTCCTGCGGCTTGCGCCCAAGCTGACGGGGCAATACACGAGCATTCGGGACCAATTAATCCGAGTCAGCCAATCCATTCCTCTCAACATCGCGGAGGGAAATGGCAAAAGGTCTTTTGGAGACAGGAGGCGGTTCTTTGAAATAGCTCGTGGATCCACGATGGAAAGCGCCGCGTGTATGGACGTTCTGTGTGCGGGTGAAGCGTTCTCCGAAAACGACGTGAAGGAGGGGAAGGAATTGCTTTACCGCATAGCCTCGATGCTGTCAAGGCTGACGGAATACAGGCCGGATCAAGTGCGGGAAGAGGCAGGCGATTACCGGAACGATTACGATAACGAGCACGAGCACGACGGCGAGCACGTGCGGTTCGAATGAACTTCGCCTAATCACAGGGCCGGCACAGCGCAGGCCCAAGGAGGTTTCCGCATGAGCGCACTGCGCGCCGGCGTGGCCGGTGTCGGCCATCTGGGCTATCATCACGCAAGACTCTACGCCGCCATGGACGGGGTGGAACTTGCCGGGGTCGCCGATCCCGATCCCGAACGCCGCGCAAAGGCGTCCGCCGATTTCGGCGTGCCCGCGTTCGCCAGCGTTGATGAACTTGTTGCGCAGGGACTGGACCTCGCCTCCGTGGTCACCCCCACAACGACCCACACGGAAACGGCGCTGGCCTTTATCGCCGCAGGCGTGCATGTGCTGGTGGAGAAGCCCATTGCCGCGTCGCTTTCCGAGGCGGAGGCCATTGTCTCGGCGGCGCGCGCAAAGGGTGTGAAAGTGCAGGTCGGCCATATCGAGCGTTTCAACGGCGCGGTGCTGGCGCTGACCGGGGCGATCGGCGCGCCGCGCTTCATCGAGTGCCACCGGCTCAGCCCCTACCCCGGCCGGGGCAGCGACGTGAGCGTCGTGCTCGATCTGATGATTCACGACCTCGACATCGTGCTGAGCCTGGTGGGGGGCAATGTGGTTTCTGTTGACGCCGTGGGTGTGCCCATTTTTTCCGCGAGCGAGGACATCGCCAATGTGCGGCTGCGCTTCGACACGGGATGCGTGGCGAACCTCACCAGCAGCCGCGTGTCCCTGGAGCGCATGCGCAAGATACGCATCTTCGAGGACAACGCCTATGTGTCCACGGACTACAGCGCCCAGGAGGTGCTCGTATACCGCAAGGAGCCGGGTCCGGTGCCGCCGGGGGTGAACCCGATGGAGCGCATCCGCGTGGAGGCGCTGCCCGTTGAGAAGGATGAGCCGCTGAAACTCGAACTGGCCGCCTTTGCCCGCGCGGTGCGCGAGGGTGTCCCGCCGGTCGTCTCCGGCGAGGATGGCATGCGCGCGCTTGCGCTCGCGGAGCAAATCACGGCGCAGATCAAGGACAACGCGTGAAACGACTCTTTTTTGTGGCCGGAGAATCCTCCGGCGACATCCACGGTTCCAATCTCATCCGCGCGCTGCGCGCGGCGCGGCCCGACTGGTCTTTCGAGGGGCTCGGCGGCAGGCTCATGGCCGAAGCGGGCATGGAACTGCGCCACGACCTGGCGGGCGAGGCGATCATGGGCTTTGCCGAGGTCGTGCGCCATCTGGCCCCGATTCGGCGTCTTTTCAACGACACTGTCGCGCATTTGCGCGACGCGCGGCCTGATGCGCTGGTGCTGATTGATTATCCCGGATTCAACCTGCGGCTCGCGGCCGAGGCGAAGAAAATCGGCATTCCCGTTGTTTACTACATCAGCCCGCAGGTGTGGGCATGGAAGAAACGGCGCATCCACACCATCGCGCGGGTGGTTGACCTCATGCTGGTCATATTCCCCTTTGAAGAGGAACTGTACCGGCGTGTCGGCGTGCCCTGCACCTATGTGGGCCACCCGCTGCTTGACCATATCGCGCGTTATCCCGGATCGGATGCAGAAGACAAAGAGATGTTAATCGGACTGCTGCCGGGCAGCCGCGAGCAGGAACTGCGGCGCATTGCGCCGGTCATGTTCGAGATTGCGGCGGGCATTCGGGAGCGCCATCCCAACGCGCGGTTTGTGGTGCCCTGCGTCGATGAGACGCGCGCGGAACAGGTGCGGCTTCTGGCAGGCGGCTTTCCCGCCGAAGTGCGGGTGGGCGGCATGTACGGCGTGCTTTCACGCGCGCGCTTCTGCCTCGTCGCGTCAGGCACGGCCACCCTTGAAACGGCGCTGTTCGGCGTGCCCATGGTGATTCTGTACAAGACCAGTCCGATGACCTATTGGATTGCGCGCATGGTGGTGGACATAAAACATATCGGCATCGTGAACATCCTGGCCAAACGCGGCGTGGTGCCGGAGTTTATCCAGCACACAGCCACGCGGGATAATGTTCTGCCGACGGCGCTGGACCTGATCGACGACACACCCGCGCGGCGGCAGATGCTGGATGAGCTGCGCGCGGTGCGCGAGGGACTGGGCGGAGTGGGCGCGTCCGACAGGGCCGCCGAAAATATTATCGGTCTGCTGGAGGGAGCAAGTCATGAGTGAACGCATCTATCTCGTCGACGCGATGGCCTTCGCCTTCCGCGCATTTCACGCAATCAAGACCACGCTCACCGATCCCGAGGGGCGTCCGACCAATGCGCTTTACGGGTTCACCCGCATCCTGCTGAAACTGATGCGCGAGCACTCCCCTTCTCATATTGCGGTCGTGTTCGACGCGCCCGGCCCGACCTTTCGTGACGATATGTTCGCCCAATACAAGGCCAACCGCAAAGAGACACCGCCCGAACTGAAGGAACAGTTTCCGCGCATGCACGAACTGGTAAAGGCGCTCAATCTGCCGCTGCTGTCCGTGCCCGGCGTGGAGGCCGACGACGTGATCGGCACGCTCGCGCTTAAGGCCGCGGCACAGGGCATGGAGGCGGTCATCGTCAGCGGCGACAAGGACCTCATGCAGTTGATCGGCGGCCGTGTGAAGATGTTTGATCCCGGCAAGGGCGATTCCGGTGTTTGGTATACCCCGGACGACGTGGTGGAGCGCTTTGGCGTCGGACCGGAGCGCGTGCCCGACGCGCTGGCGCTTATCGGCGACGCGGCAGACAACGTGCCGGGCGTGCGCGGCATCGGCGAGGTGACCGCCAAGAAG